>NZ_JBAHZY010000053.1:0-6659 GCF_037132775.1 Psychrilyobacter sp. | reverse complement strand
GATCTTAAATTTAAACTTAGAAGAGTAAGTTTTTCGTGTATTCATAATCAAAATCCCCCATATTGTTTTCTTAAATTATACCCTATTTTTTTGCTTAAGGTTAAACACTCTTTGTATGAATTTATACGACCATTATAGTTTATTATATCATATCATTGAAGAAAACTGATTAAAATAGTATAATACTTAGTGTTTCACAGTGCTTTTATACAAGTACACTTTAGATTAAAACCTAGAAAAAAATTAAAGATAGGAGAAAATAATGAATAAAATATATATAACAGAGGATATTAAAAATTATAAAAAGGGAATAGAGATCCTAGAAAAGATAAAAAAATATGAGTTCATAGAAGATAAGAAAACATTTGTTAAAATGATTCGTGATATGAAATTAACCAATGAAGAGGAGAAGCAGTATATGCTTTTCACTACTAAAAAAGGGAACTTTTTAAAAAATTATTATTTGGATGACAATTTATCGAAGATAAAAGAGGAGTTCTACCTGTCATATGAAAATAATTGTCCTTTCAACTGTCTATACTGCTATCTTAGAGATTATTTCAACCACAGTGCCTTTATCTTCTATGTAAACTTAGAAGATATGTTTACTGAACTAGATAAATTTAATAAAGCAGGAAGTATGGTAAGTGCTGGGATTGTCAATGACACTCTGGTTCATGATAACCTTACCAATGTAACTTTTGATCTTATAGAGTATTTTAAAAATAGACCGGAATTGATCCTAGAACTGAGAACGAAAAGTAATAATATAAAAAACTTGTTAAAAATAGATCCTCCTAAAAATATTCTTATATCATTTACATTTAGCCCACAGGAGGTGATAGACAGATATGAACTAGGAGCATCATCTCTGAGGGAACGTATTGCAGCAGCTAAAAAACTCCAAGAACGCGGTTATTCCATAGGTCTTCGACTAGATCCCATGATAGACATAGAAGGGAGTGACGTGGCTTATAGAGGTATGGTAGAAGAGATATTTTCTGTCCTGGATCTGGCTAAGATAAGGGATATAGGAATTGGAACTATTAGATATAAAAAAGGTTTACGTCAAAAAGTATTAGCAGAACGAAATACAGATTTGTTTTTCAATGAATTTGTCGTTGGAATAGACGGGAAAGAGAGGTATTTTAAAAAGATACGTATAGACATGTATAAAAATATAGTGAATTCAATAAATAAATATGGGAACTTTGATATCTATCTGGGAATGGAACCACAATATATTTGGGATGAAGTTTTTAAAAAGGAGGCTAGATGAACTATTTAATCATAGGCGATTCAACCACAGAATTAGTTTATAAGGATCTACTCAATAAATTAACTCTAGAAACACCAAATGTTTTACAAAAAACCTTTGATGCTGGTCTAAAGGAGGAGGAATTATTTTTTCAATCAATCTCTATAAATTCTATGTTTGGAGGAAAGGAACTTCTGATCCTTAAAAGAGCAGAAAAGATTGATAAAATATGGATTTTTTTTAAGGCTATGAATAATTTTAATATCTTAAATAAAGATATTATTATTATATATAACTCCTCCCTCAATGAATTTGGAAAGGAAGTGAAACCTTTTCCTAAAAAAGCACGAAAGGAAATAGAGGGTAATTTTAAATTAATAGAAGTGTCGGATAAAGATGGAAATACAACTATTAACTATATTATGAATACCCTCAATGTAGATAAGCCTACAGCAGTAAAATTTAAAGATATGGCAGGTGATGATCTCTCTACTCTTCATCAAGAGATGCAAAAAGTAAACACTTTTTTAGGAGGAGAGAGTTTTTCCTTTGAAAAAGTTATAAATATTTTGACTGTATCCAAGGAGTACAATACTTTTGATATGGTAAAAGAGGTCTTGCAGGGAAATAAGGGAAATAGCCTCACCTACCTAAAGAAATCCAAGGAGCATGTTTTCTTTTTAAATGTATTGATGGGAGAATTATTGAATCTGTTGAAACTACGTGTTCTTTTTGAGGAGGGAACTATAAAATCAACTAGAAACTACAACTCTTTTAAAGTCGCTTTTGAGAACAATAAAAATTTATTTAAAAATAAAAGGGGATTTAGCCATCCCTATGTTATTTTTTTAAAACTCCCCCTCATAGAGAGGTTTGATAGTGAGATCCTGCAAAGATATCTAGATAAGACCTTAGATATAGAAGCTAAATTTAAATCAGGGAATGGGGAATTAGATATAATGTTAGAGATTTTTATATTGGAGATATAAATTCTTTTGTTTAAGAAAAACCATGAAAAGGAAGAGTCAAAAGGAGAAAAATTATGAATAAACCCAAAATAAACTATCAAATTATCTTGGAAAAAAAGATAAAAGAGATAGAAAGATTAGATTATATTCCGACGTTGTTGCTACATTCGTGCTGTGCACCTTGTGGGTCATACGCACTAGAGTATTTAGCAGATTATTTTAAGATTACAGTATATTATTATAATCCAAACATCACTTTTCATGATGAATATAAAAAAAGATATGTTGAGCAACAGGAATTTATAAAAACTATCAATAAGACTGCTAAGAATAAGATTTATTTTTTAGGTGGAGAATATGATACTGTGGAATTTTACGATAAGATAAGGGGATTAGAAGGGATAAGAGAAGGCGGAGAACGTTGTTTTGAGTGTTTTGATCTGAGACTTGCCCAGACGGCTAAGATGGCTAATGAATTAAATTATGACTATTTTAGCACAGCTCTTTCTATCAGCCCATTAAAAAATGGTCAAAAGATAAATGAAATTGGAATAGAGTTAGAGGAAAGATTCGGAATCCAATTCTTAAAAGCTGATTTTAAGAAAAAAAATGGTTACAAAAGATCCATCGAGTTATCCCGTGAGCACAACCTTTATCGTCAAGATTATTGTGGATGTATATACTCAAAACAGGAGAGGGAGGAAGATGAAAAAAATAAATAAACTTTATCTTTATATTGTTATAGTTGCAGGTATTTATTTTCTATTCAATAGACTTTTATTTGAGTATTATGACAACCTGATACAGGAATTTATAAATTAAATCTAACTATTAAAAAGAGCATAAAACTTTAGATTTTTATGCTCTTTTTATAAATTCGTGTAAGTTATCCTTAAAAAAAAGCAACATAGGGTAGGAAAGTTGTGATAAATAAAAAATAAAGGCAATAAAAAAAGAGTTGAAAATTCAACTCCTTTTTAGTCTCTGTTATTACAGGTAATTATAAAGCGTTAACTGCAGCAGATAATCTAGCTTTTCTTCTTGATACAGTGTTTTTCTTGAAAACACCTTTAGTAACTGCTTTATCTAACTCTCTGTAAGTTACAATTAAAGCTGCTTTCGCTGCTTCTGCATCTTTAGCTTCGATAGCTGTTAATAATTTTTTTACCATAGTTTTAGTTCTAGATTTTACAGCTTGATTTCTCACTCTGTTTCTTTCTGCTGTTCTTATTCTTTTCTTACCTGATTTAGTATGTGCCAAATTAATTCCTCCTAAGAATTTAAAAATTTAATATTTAAAATAATATTTTACCTCGTAATGTTATCATACATCACAAGGAACGTCAAGATACTTCTTAACGAATGAGATTAATTTGGTAAGTAAATAACAAGATTAGAGACCAATATTGTACAATAGACCGAAAATATTATACCATATTTTCGATTACTTTAACAATGCTTTTTTTAGGGATAGAAAAATAAAGATTCGTAGGGAATTTATTTTCATTTAAGATACATATAATTTTTAAAATTTTCAGAAAACTAAGGACTAGAAATATCAGCTAAATTTATTGGAACTGCCAGTAAAAATCAAATTTAACTAATCAATGATTAAGCTGGAATTAAAAATTAACTAAAATTCTAGAAAAAGAACATGTTTAATAATCGATTTTTCTCTTGACTTAAAAAAAAAGAGAGTATAATACATTTTGTCGTAGAAAAATGGGTAATAAAAACAAAAAAAATATGAATATTTTAGGAGGTTGTATATTTATGGTTTATGTATTATTGATAGTGTCTTTTGCTATTTTAATAAAGGGAGTAGATGTTTTTATTGAAGGGTCTTCAGTTGTGGCCAAGGCGTTTAAAATTCCAGAATTAATTATTGGAATAGTTATTGTTAGGCTTTGGAACGTCGTTGCCAGAATTTGCGGTTAATATGGCTGCTATCGCTAATGATTCCAATGAGATGGCAGTTGGAAATATAGTCGGATCAAATGTATTTAATATTTTATTCTTTGTAGGAACAATTGCTATATTCAAGCCTATGATTATAGATGATAAACTAGCAACATTTGATTTTCCGTTAGCTATAGTTGCTGCAATTCTGCTGCCATTTTTAGCTTTTGATGGAACACTTTTAGGAATTGATCAAAATCTTACTAGAGGTGATGGTATAATATTGATATTGATATTTGTTTATTTTGTCAAAGAAACAATAGGAAAATCATTGGTAGATCAAAAATATAAAGATAAAAAAATGATGATCTATGAGATTGCAGAGGGAACTTTTAAACTAAATAAATTTTTACGTGGTAAAAAGAAAAAAAAACCATCTATAAAACATCTTTCTAAGGATATAGCAATGATTCTAATTGGATTAATTGCTGTTGTAAAGGGTGGAGATATGGTTATTGAATATGCATCTGAGATTGCCACGACATTTGGTATGAGCAAGCATTTGGTCGGGCTTACCATTGTAGGAGTAGGAACATCACTCCCTGAATTTGTAGTGTGTATAATGGCTGCTAGAAAGGGACAGCAGGGTATTATTATTGGAAATATAGGGGGGTCGAATACCTTTAATATCTTATTTACTTTAGGAGTATCTATGGCTATAAAACCAATTATAGTAGACCAAGCTATGATTATAGATGCTATGAATGTAGGGATGGCTACAATCTTGGTAGGAACCATTGCAATATTAAATAAAAAAATAGGTAGATTGATGGGAGTTGTATTGGTCATGGTATACATAGGCTATATGTATAGTGTAATTAAAAGTGCATAATAAATTTATAGGAGGAATGTAATTATGATGAGTTTAAAAAATATATTTAAAAAAGATAAAGAAATATTAGTATATTCACCCCTGAAAGGTGAAGTTATAGATCTAAATGAAGTACCGGGCAATGTTTTTACAAGTAATATTATAGGAGATGGATGTGCTATAATACCTGAGCCAGGGGAGATTTGTGCTCCTGTATCTTCCAAGGTAGAGATATTTAAAACTAATCACCTTTTAATATTTGAACCTAGAAAAGGTGTCTATATTGTTATCCATTTCGGTGTGGGGACATCTCTTTTGGAAGGAAAAGGATTTGAAAGAATTGTAGAACTATCTCCTAAAAAAATGGTGGAAGTAGGAGAAAAATTAGTGAGCTATGATTTAGATTATTTAAAAAAAATGCCAAGTCTATAATCACACCAATAATTGTAAGTGACGATAATGTAGATTATATAGAAGTATTAGCTAAGGCAGGAGAAAAAATAGAAACCGGTGCTCCTCTGATGAAGATATATCTTAAATAGAGTTAGGCTTTCCCAGTAATCGATTTTACTTCTAAATAAAGTTACACCACAATTTAATTATGAAGGCAGTTATAAAGATATTCTTAGTATTTTTTAATGAATGAAACACTTGACAACTTGTTCGGAATCGTATATGATTTATAGATACATAAACGGAGGTAATAATATGGTTTTAGCAAGTTCTATAATAGGAACAATATTTCATATAGGTAATGACTTCGCTGATTACTTGAAGGTGGAATTAAAAAAGAGAAAGATACCAATTGAAGGAAATCATGCAGGTTTATTTATGATACTTTTCATCAATAAAAATCTAGAGTTTAAAGATATCGCTCATCTATGGAAAAAATCTAAATCAACACTTTGTGATATCTTATGTAGATACTCTGAGGAAGGGCTTATTGAAAAATTAAACTGTACTCTAGATAAAAGGCACCTATATATAAGACTTACAAAAGAAGGGTTAAAATATGCAAGAGACTTTGATGAAATAGCAGCTGAATTTTTAAAAAAAATCACATATGGACTTTCTGAGGATCAGAAAGATGAATTGAAAACAATACTTTTACACATGAAAGACAATCTTAAAAACCCAAAGGAATAGAGATAAAAAAACTATTTTAAAAAATGTTGACATAACATTCGAAATCGTATATACTTGATTTGTTCGAAAATGAATAAATTTAACGGGGATAATATCCCCATTAAATTTAAACGCAACGTTCGGAATCGTATTTTTTTTAGGGATATTGTCCGGAAATGAATGATTGTGACTGAGAAGTAAAAAAAAAGATTAATAGCTGTAGGAGACGTGGAAATGAAAAAAGTAATATTAGGTATGATGTTGGTAATGGGTTCTTTATCTTTCTCAAGTGAAAAAGGATCATCGGTAAAAATAAGTAATATTTTTGGCAAGTAAAGCAATTAGAGGTGTATGGTGGTCGTGCTTGTCAAACAGTTTATGAAAAAACTTAAGCAAGTTTTTGAGTACCAAAATATACCTTAGCAGGTGTTTCATAATCTAAAGAACTATGTCCTCTATCGTTATTATAAAAATTAATATACCTTTTTATTCCCGTGTATAATTCTCTTAAATTTTGATATTCATTAAGAAATATTTC
>NZ_JBAHZY010000047.1:0-12576 GCF_037132775.1 Psychrilyobacter sp. | reverse complement strand
CCCATATTGTTTTCTTAAATTATACCCTATTTTTTTGCTTAAGGTTAAACACTCTTTGTATGAATTTATACGACCATTATAGACCGTCTGTGATATTTCCAGGTTCTAAATTAAATAGTTCCCCTAGACTTACTCTTACTGCTGGTGCTATCTGAACTATTACATGTAATTCATCATCTATAGCAGTCAATACTTGATCTATACTGGACTTTTGCAGAGTTGTATGAAATATTTACCCTTAGGTTTGTCATTCAGTGCAGAAAAGAATGTCATCACTTCATAGATTCTAGTCTTAGAAAATTTCATTTCAGTAGTTACATATTTCGCCATCTCTTCCGAGATATATTTTTCCTCGTTTAAGTTTTGTACTTCTTGCAATATAGGTATTAAAGAACTATCTTTATACACATACAAAATAAAATTATTCAAATGAAAGTCCTCCTATAGGCTAGATAATTCTAGCCTATAGGAGGACTTTTATATAAATCTATTTTTTTAAAATTTCCTTAAGTTCCATCAAATCAGAGATAATGTAGGTTGGTTCTATTCCTAGCTCATTGGAGTTCCTTGTCGGATTAAACCAGCATGTATCTATACCAAAATTTATTCCACCCTGGATATCGGATGTCAGGCTATCACCGACAATTAATATCTTATTTTTATTGGTATAGTTAATATTCTTTAAAGCATGTTGAAATATTTTTGGGTTCGGCTTAGATATACCTATTTCTTCAGAAACCACCATATCTTCAAAGTATTCAGCAAGAATAGATTTTTTTATCCTATTATCTTGAACAGCACTGAGACCATTTGTAAAGATGGTAAGCCTGTAATTTTTAGTCAGATCTTTAACAAGCTCCTCACTTTTCTCATATAAAAAAGATGCTTGTGACAGATGTTTCATAAATAAATTTGCAAATTCAACTTCATTAAATTTAATTTTTAATTCTTTTGATAATAGTTTAAATCTTTCCGTTTTTAATTTTTTTTGAGTGATGAGTCCGTCTTCCAGTTCCTTCCAGATGGTCGTATTTATTTCCTTATATATTTTAAAATGATAGTCCTCATCGTATTCTATACCAAAATCAATGATAGTTTTTTTAAAAGCTTTTTTTTCAGCTTTTTTAAAATCGAATAAAGTTTCATCTGCATCAAATATTATAATTTCATATTTCATAATATCACCCCATATAATTATTTTTCTAATTATAACATGACAAGTATTAAAAGGGGAAATTCTGCTAAAATTGCCCTCAGAGGTATAAAAGAGGAGTCTTGATCTAGATGTAGGAGAAAATATTCTTATATAAATATAGGATTCACTGAGAGAATGAGGTCATAGTTAAAACAATGAGCCATTAAAACGCCCGTTTTGAGAACGATAAGCGGCAAAAACAGACGTTATGATTGAGGATTCTAGTTGGCAGGGCAGAGTAGAAATGGTATATATCTATATTATAAGATTGTGTAATTTTTAACAATATGAAAAATATTAAAGGGGGAGTTATTTTTATGATTACATCAGGTTACAGTTTTATAGCATTTATAGTTTGTTTCGCAACAGGGGTATTCTTTGTTGAGGAAAAGTTGAAATCTAAGACAAAATTTTTTGAGGTTATTCCACCGCTGGTAATTATTTATTTTGGAGTAATGTTAATGTCTACTTTTGGTTTTTGGTCACTATCTATTGACGGAGTAAAGACAGGAGCAGGAGCAGCAAGGAATGCAATGAAGAGTGCTATTTTACCGTCTATGATATTTTTAATGTTATTAAAATGTGATTTAAGGCATATTTTGAAGTTAGGACCAAAGATGATCTTGGCATTTTTTTCAGCGACATTTAGTATAATGATTGGATTTGTAGTAACATTTATGATTTTTAAAGATAAGTTAGCTGATAATTCTTGGCAGGCTTTCGGAGCACTATCAGGTTCTTGGATAGGCGGAACTCAAAACATGGTAGCGGTACAACAGGCATTGAATTTAGATGATGTAGGAATGGGGTATACTCTACTGATAGATTCTATAGATTATTCAATTTGGATCATGCTTTTACTATTCTTTGTTGGATCGAGTAAAATAATAATGGCCTTTAATAAATTTAATAAAGCTGATACCAAAATAGTTGAAGAACTTTCTCAGCATCTAGCTGCATTAGATGAAGAGATTGTAAAGGAAGTTACATTTTTAGATCTATTTGGTACATTGGCACTTGCTTTAGGAGCAGGAGCATTTTGTGTATGGATTTAGGACAGTATTTACCACAGAGTAATTTTTTAAACAGTACAACTTGGTCTATATTACTGGTTACAGTTATGGGGATTGTGGGTGGAATGTCGCCACTTAGTAAGGTTCCAGGAACCAAACAATTATCTAATATATTTCTATATACATTGATTGGACTTATAGCTTCATCTGCTAACTTTGCAGAATTGACAGAGGCACCAGTTTATATCCTTGCAGGAGCATGTATCTTGGGAATTCATGCACTTATCATGGCAATCTTTGCGAAGATCTTTAAGTTTGACCTATTTACTTGCTGCGTAGCATCGGTGGCAAATATTGGAGGAGTTGCATCAGCTCCAGTAATTGCAGGAGCATACAATGATGCCTTAGTTCCAGTAGGAGTATTGATGGGAATGCTAGGGGCAATTATAGGAACAGGGATGGGACTAATAGTGGCTAAACTGTTATTTTCACTGGTATAAAATGGCAGGAGAGACAGGTATATTTAATACCTGTCTTTTTTTTATCTATTGAATTTAAAAATGTGTACAAATCTAGTAATTAAAAATCACTTGTAGAAAACCTAACAAATATAGGATGGCAGGTAAAATAGGTTCTTGACAAAAATTGTAATTTATTCGATAATATGTAGAAGTCAAAAAAATATTTGGTTAATATTATTAGGGGGTAAAAGATGAAAAAAAGAATTATTGTTTTATTGATGTCAATTTTGTTGCTTGCGATAGGAGGATGCAATAAAAATAATGAAGGTGTAGCAGAGTCTGAAATAAAATTAAATAAAGAAAAAATAGTATTTAAGATCGGAGGTATTCCAGATCAAAATGCTTCTAAACTCAACAGACGTTTGGAGGAGTTGGCTGAATATATAGGAGACAAAACAGACTTGGAGGTTAAATATGTGCCAACTGTTGATTATAGTGCTCTTGTGACTGCATTTGAAAGGGGCGAGATTCATCTAGCATGGTTTGGTGGACTTACTGGTGTTCAGGCTAGAAACCTTACTCCTAATTCAGAGGCTATTGCTCAAAGACCCAGAGACGAGGAGTTTCACTCTGTTTTTATAGCTCAAAAGAAATTAAATATCACTCAGCTTCGCGATATAAAAGGTAAAAGGTTTACATTTGGAAGTGAAAGCTCTACTTCTGGGCATCTAATGCCTAGGTTTTTTATGGGAGAAAATGGGATAGATGCTGACAGAGATTTAGATGGGGCTCCTAATTATTCTGGATCTCATGATAAGACCTGGAAACTTGTTGAATCTGGTGCTTTCCAAGCTGGAGCTCTCAATGAAGCTGTCTGGGAGAGTGCTGTGGCTCAAAAAAAAGTTGATTTAAATCAAATCGATGTTTTTTATATAACACCTGCCTACTACGACTATAACTGGACTATAAATGATGTCGATACTGTTTTTGGTTTGGGTACAAAGGAAAAAGTAAAGGCGGCACTGTTGTCCATTGGAAATGATAAGAAGGAAATAATGGATTTATTCCAAACGGATAAATTTATTGAGAGTAAAAATGAAAATTATGATGCTATCAGTTCTGTAGCAAAAAAATTAAATATAATTAAGTAGTGGTGGTTAATATGAATTCTAAAAACATTTTTAAAATAACGAACTTATCTCAGGTATATGACGGGAAAGTGGTGCTCTCACTGCCTGAACTTTCCATAAAATTAGGGGAAAAGGTAGCTGTGATAGGATCCAGCGGAGCAGGGAAATCTACCCTTTTGGGGATATTATCTGGAACAATAGATACATATAAAGGGGATGTCTGTATCCACGGCATTCCAATAGATGCCTGGATATCCCAGAAAAAGTTCCATAGGAAAGTTGGTATTATTCGTCAGCACTTTGATTTGGTAGGAGAGCTGTCTGTGATTAATAATGTTTTGGCAGGACGACTGGGAGAGTGGGGATTCTTTAAATCTCTTTTCTCTCTTTTTGTGCCTCAGGATAAAAAAAAAGCAGTCTCAGCTTTAACCAGAGTGGGATTGACTCATAAAATATATAGAAAAACATCAACCCTGTCTGGAGGAGAGCAGCAAAGGGTAGCACTTGCAAGAATACTGATTCAAAATCCAGAAGTTATTTTAGCGGATGAACCTGTAGCCTCTTTAGATCCTAAAAGAGCTGAAGATATCCTTAAACTGCTGGTAAACTTAGCTGATGAAGAAAATGAAACACTGATAGCCTCCCTTCATTCAGTGGAATATGCTAAAAAATATTTTACACGAATAATTGCTTTAAAAGATGGTGTGGTCTTCTTTGATCTGAAGCCCAAAGAAGTTACAGAGGAAAAACTCTCATCCCTTTATAGTTTTGTGGGAGATGAGATAGTCCATGAAAGATAAAAAACTTTTTAAAAAAATTATTTTTTTGATAATGCCAGTTGCTATTTTAATATTTAGCCTTATAGGTGCTGGTAATTGGAGGGAAGTAGTTCATTCTGGAGGAGTGGACACCTTGAAGGGAATCCTTAAAGCTGGTGTATACCCAGATTTGTCTAAAGAGGTTTTAAAATTAGCCGCAGCTTCCACAGTGAAAACCATAGTATATGCTGTAAGTGGTCTGTCTTTGGCACTTTTTATAGCTTTTATTCTGGGGACTTTAGCCTCTGGAATCCTTGCTGAGCGAAGATTTTATAAGTTTTTTTCCATGGGGATTTTTCGTTCGCTTTTGAGTTGTATGAGGGCAATCCACGAACTTATTTGGGCTTGGTTTTTTGTGGCAGCCATAGGTCTGTCTCCATTTTCTGCTATACTTGCTATAGCCATATCTTACGGAGGAACTCTGGGACGGATATTTTCAGATATATTAAATGATGTACCAAAAAAACCTTTAGAAGCCCTTAAGACTAATGGAGCTTCTAATATACAGGTCTTCATCTATGGATATCTGCCTGCAGCAATTCCTAATATGATCAGCTATACTATGTATAGGTTAGAGTGTGCTGTAAGATCATCTACAATCATGAGTTTTGTGGGATTAGGAGGGTTAGGATACCAAATCCACCTTTCACTGAATGATCTGGAATACAACGAAGTTTGGACTTATATATATTTCTTAGTTGGGTTGGTTATCCTTATAGAAATTTGGAGTAATACAATTCGAGGTAAATTTTCTAGGATATCCAATGGACTTTTTTTAGCAATGGTAATAGGCTCATGGTATTTTATATTTGTTTTTGAGGGGGCAGATTTAGGTGCATTCTTCTCTAGCAGAAATATATTCTATGGAAAGAGATTTTTAGGGAGACTGTTCAATATATTTGGAGAGGATTCTGCTTTTAAAGATCCGGAGATATTAAAAAATACCATCTATCTCACATGGGACACCCTGAAAATGAGTGTTTTAGCTATATCCCTTTCTACTATATCTATGGGAATAGTTGTGATTCCTGCAGCTAAAAATGCTGCTAATGGAGAACTTACCTTAAAAAAAAGATGGTATTCCAAAATATTATTTTTGTTTATCAGAGGAGCATATATATTTTCTCGGGCTATTCCTGAACTTATTTGGGCAACCCTTATTGTTTTTATTTTAAAACCAGGAATAATTACTGGAGCTCTGGCTCTGTCCTTACATAATTTTGGTATCTTAGGAAAATTATGTTCCGAAGTTATAGAAGACATGAACCTTAAACCAATTCGCAACCTATCATCCTCTGGTGCTACTACAGGTCAGCTTCTCATTTACGGAGTGTTTCCGGCAATTATGCCTAAATTTATCACTTATATTTTATATCGGTGGGAAGTGATTATAAGAACAACAATAGTTGTAGGATTTGTAGGTGCAGGAGGTTTAGGACAGCAGTTTAGACTCAGTATGAGTTTTTTTAGATATACAGAGATCACATTGATTTTGCTATGCTATCTATTTTTGGTTGTACTAGCAGATCTTATTTGCATTTTTCTTAGGGATAGGGTTTCTCATATATGAGGTTTTTATTCTGTGAATTATTTTAATTTTATTTAGAAAGTTGGATGAGAAGTTCTCCGGATTCTACTATTTTACCTTCTTTTATAAAAATTTCCTCTACAATCCCCCCTGTTTTTGCGGTGACAGTTGTTTCCATTTTCATAGCTTCTATGATAACTAATTTTTGATTTTCCTTTACTGTATCTCCTTTGCTAACGAGTACTTCTATGATAGCTCCAGGGATACTAGCACCTATCTGTAATTCGTTGTCAGAATCTACCATTTTTACAATTTCGGTTGATACAGAAGAAGCCAACTGAGTCTTATCTTTTATTTTTGTTTCTCTTCTATTACCGTTTACTTCAAATGTTACGGTTCTATAACCTTTGTTGTCGAGCTTCGATATCTGAAGGAGTGTTACAACCATTATTTTACCCTTTTTAAGACTGATTTCACATGTTTCTCCCTCTGCAAGACCGTGGAAGTATATATCGCTTCCTAGTTTGCTAAAATCACCATGTTCTTTTATGTATTTCAAGTAATCTTCAAATACAGTTGGATATAGAGCATAACTCAGTGCATCCTGCATAGTCGCATCTATTTTGTGTTTTGTTTTTAAGTATTCTTTAATTTTATTAAAATCTTCAGAAGGCAAAAGTTCACCTGGTCTACATGTGATAGGTTCTTCACCTTTAAGCACTATTTTCTGAAGATCTTTAGGGAATCCACCTTCTGGCTGTCCCATCATCCCCTTGAAGTAAGCGACTACTGAATCAGGGAAAGCAAGATCTTTTCCTTTTTCAATAATATTCTCAGGAGTTAGGCTGCTTTGAACCATGAATATAGCAAGGTCACTTACCATTTTTGATGATGGAGTTACCTTTACTATGTCTCCTACGAGTAGATTAACTTTCTTAAACATTTCCTTAATTTCATCGAACCTATGTCCAAGCCCAAAACTTTCGATTTGAGGTTTTAGATTTGAGTACTGTCCGCCAGGGATCTCATATTTATAGATCTCTGTAGAACCGGATTTCAATCCAGATTCAAACTGAGCATATACAGGTCTTACTACATTCCAATAATTGGAGATCTGTTGAATATCATCAAGATTTATTTTTGTATCCCTTTCAGTATTTTCTAGAGCTGCAACTACAGAGTTCAGAGAAGGCTGGCTTGTGAGCCCAGACATAGCATCAAAAGCAGTATCTATGATGTCAACCCCTGCTTCAGCTGCCATTAGGACAGTTGCAACTCCATTTCCTGTAGTGTCATGTGTGTGTAGGTGTATAGGGATAGATATATTTTCTTTAAGTGCTTTTATAAGTTTTTTCGCTGCATATGGTTTTAGTAGAGCTGACATATCTTTGATTCCAAGTATATGTGCTCCCATAGCCTCTATTTCTTTTGCTTTTTTTATATAGTAGTCAAGGGTGTATTTAGTTTTGGATTTATCTAGGATATCTCCTGTATAACAGATACATACTTCAGCAATTTTTCCATTTTTAATAACTTCTCTGACAGGAACTTCCATTCCTTTAATCCAGTTTAAAGAATCAAATATTCTGAAAAGGTCAATACCACTGTCAGAAGCTTCTTTTATGAATTCTTCGATTACATTGTCAGGATAGTTTCTATATCCCACTGCATTAGAACCTCTGATAAGCATTTGAAGAAGCACATTTGGAACTCTTTTTCTTATTTCTTTCAATCTTTCCCAAGGAGATTCTTTTAAGAATCTGTATGAAACATCAAAAGTAGCTCCTCCCCACATTCCGATTGAGAAAAGGTCTTTTCCAAGGATGGATGTATCCCTAGCTATTTTCAACATATCAGTTGTTCTTACACGGGTAGCCATTAATGATTGGTGGGCGTCTCTCATTGTTGTATCTGTAAGAAGCAGTTTGTTTTGGTTTTTAATCCATTCAACTACACCCTCTGGACCTTTTTCTTCAAGGATCTGTTTTGTACCAGAAAGTTTTTCAGGTCTAGGAGCATTAGGTATATGCGGTACGTCGAACTCTGTTTTAACACCATGAGTTTCATTTACAACTTTCTCAGCTATAAATTTAAGAAAATTTCCTTCATAGTCTCTTTTTAGAGAGATATCAAAAAGTTCTGGATGTTCAGGTATAAATGCTGTGGTAAAGTCACCCCTTGCAAAGTTAGGGTGATTTAATACATTTATTAAGAAATCGATGTTTGTTTTCACACCAGTAATTTTAGTTTCTTTTATAGAACGAAGGGCTTTTCTTATGGCATCTTTAAATGAATTCCCATGAGATATGACTTTTACAAGCAAGCTATCGTAATAAGGGCTTATAACAGCACCAGCATATCCGTTCCCACCGTCGAGACGGATACCTATCCCAGACCCAGTTCTATAAATGTCTATTTTACCTGTGTCAGGTGCGAAGTCGTTTACAGGATCTTCAGTGGTTACCCTGCACTGGATGGAGAATCCTCTAGGTTGAATAGCATCTTGAGAAGAAATTCCTATCTCTTCTGAAGTTAATGCATATCCTTCAGCAATAAGTATTTGGCTTTGAACTAAGTCGATACCAGTGACCATTTCAGTAATTGTATGTTCGACTTGAATTCTAGGATTCATCTCGATGAAATAATGGTTTCCATGTTTATCAACTAAAAATTCCAATGTACCGGCGTTTACGTAACCAACTTCTTTTGCGATTTTTAATGCATCATTGCATATTTCTTGTCTTTTTTCTTCAGTTAATGTAAGTGCAGGAGTTATCTCAATAACTTTTTGGTGCCTTCTTTGTATAGAACAATCTCTTTCAAAAAGGTGGAATATATTTCCGTGTTTGTCACCAAGAATCTGAACCTCGATATGTTTGGGGTGTTCAATGTATTTTTCTATAAACATATCATCGATACCAAAAGCTTTTTTAGATTCATTTTTTGCACTCCTGTAAGAAGAAATAAGCTCAGATTCTTCTCTTACTATACGCATCCCACGTCCGCCTCCACCGGCAGCTGCTTTGAGCATTATAGGGTATCCACAGATTCTTGCAAATTCAATTGCTTCGTCTTCGGAACCTACAGTTTTATCCACACCAGGAATAGTAGGGACTCCAGCTTTTGAAGAAACTATTTTAGACTGTATTTTATTTCCTAAACTTTCCATCATTTCAGCAGTTGGTCCTATAAATTCTATCCCTGCCGCACTACATTTCTTTGCAAATTCAGGGTTTTCAGAAAGGAATCCGTACCCAGGATGGATTGCGTCTACCCCTTTTTTAAGAGCAAGTTTAATTATCTCCTCAATATCAAGGTATGCCTCGATAGGTCCTTTACCTTTACCAATTTGATAAGATTCATCTGCTTTTGTTCTGAAAAGAGATGTTTTGTCTTCTTCGGTATAGATAGCAACTGTTCTTATTCCAAGTTCTTTACATGCTCTTATAACTCTTATTGCAATTTCACCACGGTTTGCAATTAAAATTCTTTTAAATTTTCTACTCATTCCAACCTCCATCTATAATGAAAAGATATGTGATATTAATCTAATTTACAATAATTTCATATTAAATTATTTTTTATTTCTTCTATTGTTCTATCTATTTCTGTTTCAGTTATTCTTCCAAGACAACCTATTCGAAGGAGTTTTCCAGCGTGATTTCCCTGACCGCCTGCAAGACTCACACCGTTTTTGTCGACTGCCTCTCGAAATTTATCCATATTTTGAATTCCTGTATGGGTTACTGCAACTAGAGTATTACCTCTAGCTTTTTCATCTTTTACAAAGTATTCAAATCCAAGTTTTATAAGTTCTGCTCCTAGATATTCTCGAAGTTTTGTATGTTTTGCTTGGATAGAATCTAATCCTTCCTCCAAAAGAAGATTACAGGCACATTTAAGTCCCACTACCAAGGTAATAGCCGGGGTATAAGGGTTTTGCTGTTTCTCTTTTAAAAATTTAATATATTTTTTTAAATCAAAATAAAATTTAGGTAAGGTTGATTTTTCCATAGCTTTTTTGGCCTTCTCACTAAGAGCTACAAATGCTAGACCCGGAGGAAGTAAAAAACCTTTTTGACTCCCAGCAATGACACAGTCAAGGGACCAATCGTCAAATTCCAAGGGATTTACAACCATACCGCTGACAGAATCTACAACTAAAAGAATATCTGTATCCTTTGTAAGATTTCCGATATTTTGAATATCATTTAAAACTCCAGTAGAAGTTTCACTATGGGTCATAAAAATTCCCTTTAAATCTGGATTAGTTAGGATTATATTCTGGATGTCTTTTAAATCATAGGTAGAACCCCACTCATATTTTAGCTCGATAACGTTAAGGTCGTAGATAGTTGCAATCTCTACAAATCGCTGTCCAAAATGTCCTGTATTTATTACCAGTACTTTTTCTTTTTTTGAAAATAAATTTACAACGGCGGCCTCCATAACTCCAGTACCGGAACAGGTTAACGTAAGAACTTCCTGTTTGGTTTTGAAAAGGTGTTTTAAATCTTCGCTGACCTCACTGAATAGTTTTTTGTAGTCTGCCATCCTGTGATGGATGACATCTTCAGCCATTTTTTTTCTGATCTCTTTAGGAACATTGGTAGGTCCTGGTGTCATTAAGAGTTTTTTCAATATAATCCCCTCCAAATATATATAATAAATGATGTTCACTTACAGTTAAATTAAATTCATTCTTATTATACTAAAAAAAGTATGATAAGAAAAATATCTAAATACTATAGTATTTAGATGAAAAAAATATGAATTGTTGAAGGATTATAAATTATAGAGTTCTTCTATAGATTCTTTTAAAATTTTTAATCCTTTTTTTATGTCATCTATCTCCACATCAGCAAAACAAAGTCTCACCCATCCATCGCTTTTTTCATTCAGTTTAAAGATAGAACCGGGTAGAATTCCTACTTTTTTTTGCAGGGCTTTCAAAAAAAGAGCTTCGCTGGTGACCTTATCCACTTTCACCCAAAAATATAATCCCCCTTGGGGAACTGCAAATAGTTTAAGATGTTCAATTCTCTTTAATAGATTATAGGATATTTCAAATTTTTTCTTATAGATAGACCTCAATTTTTTAGTGTGGGTCTCCCATGAATCGGAACTTAGGTAGTGCTCAAAGGCTCTCTGTATTAAACCAGGAGTAGAGATGTCTGTATGGTATTTGGTGAAAGAAATATATTTTAATTTTTCCTTGGGAGCAATGAGGAATCCTAATCTGAGACCTGGCATAAATATCCTAGAATAACTTTTAATATATATGACTCTTTCATCTATATCCATAGATTTTAGTGAAAAAGGTTTATCCTTATAGTAGAGATCAGAACTAGAATCATCCTCGATTATATAAAAATCATGTTTTTTAGCTAATTCTAAAAGTTTTAGTTTCTTTTTTTTAGAGTAGGAGATTCCAGTGGGATTATGAAAATTTGTCATAAGGTATAGATATGATATTTTTTTCTTAGATAGAATGTTTTTTAAAACCTTTAAGTCCATGCCGTCTCCTAATAATGGGACGTCTATAATCTTGGCTCCTCCTCTTTTAAAAGAGGTAATAGCTCCGGAATAACTAGGGTTTTCAATAATCACACTATCTCCTAAGTGAATTAAAGATTTGGTTATGAGATCTATTCCCTGCTGGGCTCCAGAGATTATTTGGATATCTTCGGGGTCGCTTATTATTTCTTCAACTTTTAAATGTTTAGAGATAATATTTCGTAATCCTGAATAACCCTTTGGATCTTCATAGGCAAATATTTTTTCTTGGTCTCTGTCTATTACATAATTTATACAGTCTTTAAATTTTGTAATTGGAAAATAATTCCCATTGGGATTACTGTTGGCAAAATTAATCTCCCCCTCTACCTCTAATTTACCGTATTTAAAAGTTTCCATAAGAATTTCTTCTTCTAATACATTCTTTTTAGCATTAAGGTTGTTTATATAGACTCCACTTCCCCGTTTTTTATAGACATATCGATCTTTTTCTAGGATATCGTAGGCTTTTACAATGGTTATATTATTGACTTCTAATTTTTTAGCTAAATTTCGAATGGATGGGAGTTTTTCGTGTTCGGCATATTTATTCTCGATAATATCATGTTTAATTTTTTCATATATTTGAAGATATAGTATCTGTTGATTATCTAAATTCATCTTTTTATCTCCTTTATTGTATCGGTACACTTTTAATCCTTATGATTGAATATATTATATATGAAGCGTATGATAGTGTCAAAGAAAAACATTATAGAGGAGGATAAATAGGAGATATATAATGGTCGTATAAATTCATACAAAGAGTGTTTAACCTTAAGCAAAAAAATAGGGTATAATTTAAGAAAACAATATGGGGGATTTTGATTATGAATACACGAAAAACTTACTCTTCTAAGTTTAAATTTAAGATC
>NZ_JBAHZY010000125.1:0-10257 GCF_037132775.1 Psychrilyobacter sp. | reverse complement strand
ATCTTGAGGTTAGAAAAAGAAACTAGAAAATTATTTAATTCAAAAAAAGTTTCACCCCCAGGACAAAATGACGCACCCCTCGGGACAGAATGTCCTGACCCCCAGGACAAAATGGGGCGACCCCTGGGACAGAATGGCGTTAACAAAGAACCCCAAGAAAAGAACCCCAAGAAAAGAACCCCAAGAAAAGAACCCCAAGAAAAGAACCCCAAGAAAAGAACCCCAAGAAAAGAACTCCTAAAAAAGAAGTAGTAGCAGAAAAGAAAGATTCTGCTACTGCTCCTGAAGATAATTTTTTTAAAGAACTAAAAACCGTTCTTTCAGAATTCAGTATTAAAAATACTAATTCTAATACTTTAAAAAATATTAAAAATTATTCCAATAGAAATATCAATGAGGTTAAAAAAGTTATTGAATTTATAAAGCTAAAAAATAAAAACATGAACTCCAAAGTCTTGGTGGCGATCCTAAAAGATAAAGATCACGAGGTAGTTGAGCCGTTGGATATAAAAAAAGTTACTAGAAAAGAAAAAATATTCTTCATGGTTGAAAAATTAGGAGAATTTAAAATCAGATCTATGAGAAATTCAATTTTAAAAAATATTGGGTGTGAATGCCAAGGTGTAGATGATGATCTGGGTAATCAACTCTGTAAAAAATACAATCACTCAAAAACTCAAGGGGGAGTGGAATGAAACGAACATTAATTAAAAATTGGAATTATTTTAGAATTAGGACTTTACCTGATATTAAAAAATTAGTGCTGCATGGTGTGGAATATACCGATCAAGTTGATATCCAGGGGATGTGTTTTGAGGCATACCTGCAAAAAGAAATCATTGAATTTGAAGTGGAGGTGAGTTGAC
This sequence comes from Psychrilyobacter sp., assembly GCF_037132775.1. Classification (GTDB taxonomy): domain Bacteria; phylum Fusobacteriota; class Fusobacteriia; order Fusobacteriales; family Fusobacteriaceae; genus Psychrilyobacter. The sequence goes on along the minus strand of NZ_JBAHZY010000125.1, from coordinate 9,391 downwards.
CTTATGACAAGGGGAGTTTTAACCGATAGTATCTTAGTAGAGCTAGAACAAATAATTCCTGATTATTTGCCAATTCAACATTTAAAATTATTAAGATTATTACCTTTTATCGATTATACAGTAAAAAATACAGGGGTCTTTAAAAGAGAACAATTAAATAATGAAGAATTTGCAATATTAACTTATTTGGTTGAAAAAAGACATCTAGACTTGAGTCTTCTTACAGGACAAACACCTAATTTTATGATGGATCTTAAATATAAAATAAAGATTCGGGAGTATAAATTCTATTATCTCATGCAAAGAGCTCTTTGGTTCTCATATGTTGAAAAGAGACTACCATGGGAAAAGTAAAAAAATTAAAAAACTCTATCATCCATTTTTCGGGAATAAAAAAATAAAAGTGTATGCTATCGATCTGAGTCAAAAGTTTATATAGGGAGGCAATTATGAAAAAACCAAAATTAAGACCAAATCATCAAGAAATTATAGCTATGAGTTTAGAGGATTTAAACTTTATTTTAAAAAGTGAATATGTATTGACCAATAGACAGAGTAAACAAATTAAATCAGAGATCAAGAGAAAAAGAGGAATAACAAGGCATAAGGTGATTGTCTAATGGCTAAAGTAATTTTATTTAAAAATAATAAAGGAGGAGTAGGAAAGTCATTACTGTGTTTCTGGACTGCCCACATCCTCTCTACTCTTTCAAAATCAAAGGATAGAAAGAATAAAGTACTAATACTTACATCTGATTCACAGAATAATATTATGCAGATGGCAGGGGTTAAGTCAGGCTATGGTGATGGCCTTCAAGGGTATATTGATGGTAGAGGTTCAGATCTAATCAGATTAAGAAAAGACTTATTTTATATCCCTCTTACAAGCACTGGGATAAAAAGAACCTTTGAAACCAGGTTCCTAGATGTAATAGAAATTTTTAAAACTCAATATGACTATATCCTTATCGATGGTTCACCAGTATTAAAGTTAGATAACATCTTTCTGGAAGTGAGTGACAAGGTAGTTATTCCTACCTTCCTTGATAAAGTAACTACTAAGGGCATGATCAATCTGATAAGAGAAGTAGGAGTAAATAAAGTAGCCCTAATCGTTCCTAACAGGGTTGGGAAAAGCAAGATGGAACGAGAACATCTGAATAAATTAAAAAAGAGTCTGGAGGGGGTAGGAGCTGCTATCACTGATCCAATTTATCAAACTCTTAAAATTATGCAGCTTACAGAAAAATCAAAAACAATCATGGAAACAAAGAGTAAACAATATAATGAGATAAAACAGATCTTTGCAAAAATTGTAAAGGCTGTGATGTAGATGGATGTCTTTGGAGAACTCCAGGAAGCAGTAAAAAAAGAAATATATGTTTCGGAATTTGATTTCGCGAGTCGCGAAATTGAAAAAGAAGATATCGAATTCATAAAAAATAGTGAGCAAAAATTAAGGGAAAGTTTTATGGCTGTCAGCGACTCCTTATATGATATTTGTAGAATGCTTAATCAGGTATCTTTAAAATTTAAAAAGTCTGGTGATTTTACACAGTGGTATGAAGCCAATGGATTGACTAAAGATAATATCTCAGAATTCAATAAAAGGTTTATCTTGTTCCAGGAGTTTAGTGATAAAAAAGATTTCATCGCATCACTCTCTACCCAGTCGGTTAAATTTTTAACTCATAAAGATGTTACAGCAGACGCCAGGGAAAAGATAATTGATGGGGGGATAAAAAAAGCAGAAACAATAAAAGAGTTATTAGCTCCTATAAAGGATCAGATAGCAATTGAATTTAAAAAACCAGTTCAATATGTTAATTATAAAAAACTAGAGAAAATGAGAGTTGAAATTACCAAAGTAGAAGATGGTGGAACTTTAGAAGAATATAAAGCTGAAGCTATGGCTATTGAAGAACATCTAAAAATGATAAAAACATCTATAAAAAGTAAGGAAAAAGAGTTTGAAAACAAAAATAATTTGAAAATGTTTAAGAAATAAGGGAGGAGGTATAGATGAAGGATTTCTATAGAAAAGAAGATTTAATGAAAATTTTAGATATATCAGAAAATACGGCATATAAAATAATAAGAGAGTTAAATACAGAACTAAAAGAGAAAGGGTATAAAACAATATGTGGCAGATTACATAGAAAATATTTTGATAGACGTTATAGGATTAATTAGCTTATGAGTGTATATAAAGATAAGCTAAGGAATAGTTGGTATGTAGAAATAAGGTATAAAAGCTATAATAACGAACAGAAAAAAAAGAAAAAAAGAGGCTTTAAACAAAAAAGGAAGCAAAAGAGTGGGAAATTAAATTTCTTTCTCAAGAAAAAGAAACATGTTCAATGCTAGGCTTTAAACAACTAGCAGAGATTTATTTAGAAGATATACAAGTAAGAGTAAAAGCTAGTACATTTGCAAGGAAAAAAAGAGTATTTAATGGGAAACTTATACCATATTTCAAAGAAAAATTAATTCAAGATATTACACCTGCAACTATAAAAAAATGGCAAAATCATGAATTAAAAAATGAATATACAAAAAGTTACTTTAAAACTTTACAAAAAGAATTGAGTGCAATATTTAATTATTCAGTTAAATTTTATGGAGTTAAAGAAAACCCTGTCAGAGTAACTGGAGGAGTTCAAGAATCGCCTTTATTAAGAGATAAGAAAGATATCAATATAATTACTCCTGAAATATACAAAAGGTTTATAAGGGAGATTAAAACATTTGACAATAGTGAAATTTCACTTATATTTTCTTTACTATATTATACTGGTTGTCGAATAGGTGAAGGGTTAGCTCTAAATATAAAAGATCTAAACTTTGATGATGGTAGTATAAATATAAATAAAACTTATTCAAAAATTGATAAAAAAGAGTATATCACAACACCAAAGACTAAATCATCTATTAGAGTTATAAAAGTTCCAGATTTTTTGATGGATGATTTAAAGAGGTATATAGATACCCTATATGATAAGGAAGTAAAAAGAATTTTTCAAGTTAGTAGAACGAACTTACATAGACGTAAGAATTTAGCAATAAAAAAATTGAAACTAAAACAATTCAGCCTACATGATTTTAGGCATAGCCACGCTTCAATACTTTTTCAAAGCGGAGTAAACATTGTTAGAATTTCAAAAAGATTAGATCACGAAAGTATAAAAATGACCTTAGATACATATTCACATTTAGTAGAAACCGATGAAAATAAGGTGTTAGAAGTTTTAAATAAATTAAACGATATTTAAACTTTTGTCCCCAAATTGTCTCCACAAATTTATGAGCTCAATAAACTCAACTGTTAAAATTAAAACTGGTGCACCTAATAGGAATCGAACCCATAGCCTTCTGATCCGAAGTCAGACGCTCTATCCAATTGAGCTATAGATGCAAAACCAAGTAAGATTAGTTTACCTTACTTACAGAGTTATGTCAACCAGAATTATTAATGAAATCTAAGATAGGAGGAAAAATATGAAAAAGATCTATATATTATTAATTATAATAGTATCTTTCTATGGTTGTAGTGTTAAAGAGGTTGTGGTCCCTGTAGAAGTTAAATTAACAATAGTAGAAAATACAGAGATAACGAGCAATGTACCTATAAATTTAGAAATACTTCCATTATATGAAAAAAATATTGAATATACTGGAAAGCTGCCACTGATAGATTATTTGTTTACTGATTTCCCAGCTAATATAAGAAGTAAACCATCGATAAATGGAAGAATCTTAGGTAGGACAAAGATCAAAGTAAAAATAGAGGTAATAGATGTGGTAAGGGGAGATGGGATTAAAAACAGTAGAATATGGTATAAGGTCAGGTATAAAAATTATACCGGATATCTCCATTCTTCTGTAATAGTAAAAAGAGAATTTAGATTTGAAGAGATGGCAAAGAGAGCAAAGAATTTAGATTTTTTCATTGCAGAATCTAAGGAGAATAATTGGAGTATTGAAAGGATCATACAGTATAAACCAGGTTCTAGTGAAGATAAAGGTGCTCCTTTAGATATGTATGGAAATAGAGGAGAACAAAGTATTAGAGGTATTTATACCAGTCCAAGTGGCAAAAGTTCATTGAGATATCTTTCGGATGGGAGGATAGTTTCGGTAAAAAAAAGAGGTCCAAGGGAAGCTCTTGTAACGATTCCAGATTCAACGAGAACATATAAAATAGCAAGTGGTAAAACTCAAAAGATTGACCTAAAGGACGGCATAAATAAAATTATAGTAATTGATTTGGATAATCAGAATCAAGGTATATTTTTAAAAAAAGATGATGTGTGGCAGTTGATCTCCTATTCACTAATTAGCAGTGGTATAAATAATAATCGTGATTCCTACGAAACACCAAAAGGTTATTTTTTGGTTGGTAATACAGTGAGACAGGTTATTTTTCCCTATAAAGAAAAAGTAAGAAAACAGGATCTAGGTGGTGAAGTTGTTGAAAATATCACAGAAGGAGGGATTGATGAAGAGGATTATGAGATAGTAAAAAAATATTCTAGGGCAAATTATGGGATAAGATTTAGTGGAGGCGGATATATTCATGGGATTCCATTAAGGGATGATACGGTGAAGGCATTAGGAAATAAAGAAGCCGTAAAAGAAAGAAAGGAAAGAGCAATAATTACATTGGGAACATATAAAAGGTCTCATAAATGTGTCAGAAGCCCGGAGGAACATGAAAGTTTTCTATACCATGATTTTGTAGGATATAACCCAAAATATGAAGGGAAATGGTGGAGGCTTCCTAAGGAAAATGTAGCGGTTATTGTATTTTAAAGATCCAATTCTAATTTTGAATTAATGTCAGTAAAATATGGGTAATTATTAAGATCTGGGGGGGATAAAATGAAAAATTATGATATTGATAAGATAAAAAATATTATATTTTTAGGACATGGTGGAAGTGGTAAAACTACCATTATCGAAGCTCTTTTAAATGTAGCGGGAGTGACTAGTAGAATGGGAAATATTGAAGAGGGAAATACTGTTTCAGATTTTGAAAAAGAGGAGATTCAGAGAGGCTTTTCCATTAATACTTCTATTATCCCAATAGAATATTGTGGAAATAAGTATAATATCTTAGATACACCTGGTCACTTTGACTTTAAAGGAGAGGTTAGCGCTGCACTCAGAGTAGTTGGAGGCGCTGTCCTTGTAGTAGATGCCACTTCTGGGATTGAGATAGGAACTGAAAAAGCTAATAAAATATTGGAAGAGAAAAATATTCCAAGGGTTATTTTCATAAATAAGATGGATAAGGGGTTTATTCAATATAGTAAGATATTGGAGGAATTGAAAGACACTTTTGGAAAGAAAATAGCACCATTTTGTGTTCCTATAGGTGAGAAGGAAAATTTTGAAGGATTTGTAAATGTGGTGGATTTAAAAGCTAGAAGATTTGATGGGGAAACTTGTGTGGATTCAGAAATTCCTCAAGGAATGGAAATTTCTTCTATCAGAGATATGCTCTTGGAGGCAGTGGCTGAATCTAATGAAGAGCTGATGGAAAAATTCTTTAATGGGGAGAAATTTACCGATGAAGAGATCCATACTGGTCTCCATAAAGGGATTGTAAATGGAGATATAATACCAGTGTTAGTAGGATCAGCTATTAACTCTATTGGAATCCATACTCTATTTGATACATTTTTAAATTATATGCCTACTCCAAATGAGATGCAGGATGGTGAAAGAATAGGAGAAAACCCTAAAACATCTGAGCTTAAAATTAAAAAAGTAGATGTTGAAGAATCTTTTTCTGCTATTGTGTTTAAGACAATTGTTGATCCATTCGTAGGAAGGATATCATTGTTTAAGGTGAATTCTGGAGTTTTAAGAAAAGACACAGAAATTTTTAATACAAATAAGAATAAAAAAGAAAAAATATCTCATCTGTTCTTTCTTAGGGGGATAACTCAAATAAATAGTGATGAGATAAGAGCCGGCGATATCGGTGGGACTACTAAGTTACAGCATACTCAAACAGGGGATACACTCTGTAATATAAATGATCCGATACTTTATCCTACTATTGATTTTCCTGAACCATGTCTATATCTTGCAGTAGAACCAATGAATAAAAACGATGATGAAAAAATAAGTACCTTCCTGCAAAAATTAACTGACGAAGATCCAGCTTTTAAAATTGAAAGGAATTATGAAACTAAACAGTTATTAATAGGAGGACAGGGAGAGAAACATCTACAAGTTATAACCCATAAGCTACGAAATAAATTTGGTGTGAATAGTGTTACATCTGAACCTAAGATAAGTTATAGAGAGACTATTAAGGGTATGATAGAGGTTCAGGGGAAGCATAAAAAACAAACTGGTGGATCTGGGCAATATGGAGATGTACATATAAGATTTGAACCGAGTAATGAAAAATTTGAATTTATAGATAAAGTAAAGGGAGGAACAGTTCCAAGACAATATATATCAGCAGTAGAAAAAGGCATAGTTGAAGCCAGTCAAAATGGAATTTTAGCAGGATATCCACTGATTAATTTTAAAGCTACTCTTTTGGACGGTTCTTATCATTCTGTAGATTCAAATGAGCTTTCTTTTAAAATGGCAGCAATGCTTGCCTATAGACTGGGTGTACCTAAAGCAAAACCTATAATTTTAGAACCAATAATGAAGGTAGAGGTTCTGGTCCCAAATGACTATTTGGGAGATGTAATAGGTGATTTAAATAAAAGAAGGGGGAAAATTTTAGGAATAATACCCTATGGAGATCAGCAGAAGATAAGTGTAGATGCTCCTCAGAGGGAGATGTTAAAGTATACTACTGATCTTAGAGCTCTCACTCAGGCAAGGGGGGAGTTTACACTGGAGTTTAAAAAGTTTGAGGAACTTCCGGAAAAAATTAGTGAAAAAATAATTTTAGAGAATAAAGAATAGAACGTTAGGAGAAAAAATATAAAACCTGTGAATCTGGCACCCAAAAGGTGTTTTCGCAGGTTTTTTATATGCTGACTTTTCTCTTTTTGGATAATTTTTAGTGGAGATCCTATGTATAATATTTTAGAAGGAAGGCACAAAATTTTTAATGACAGAAAAGCTTCTGGGGGAATTCAGGTAATCTATGAACATGCTGATATCTTGAATGGGAATAAAATTCCAGCTAAGGTAGTGAGTTTAGGCGGCAGGTTTAATAGTATCAATGCAGATTGGTTTGAGCATAAGACTTCTATGACATACTTAAAAGGGGAAATTAAAAAAATTAAAGAGGAGGATATTGTTATCTGTCCTGAGGTCATACCTCAGGAGATTTTACAGTTTAAAAAAGGACGAAGACTTCTTTTTGTACAAAATTGGGCTTTATATAGAGACGGAAGTGCTGAAAAATATGGATTTGATGGAATAATAGCACTGAAAGGATATTGTACAGAGTATATGAAGGAGCGGTCAAATCTACCAATTTTTAGTGTCCTCAATGGGCTAGATTTAGATAAGTTTTGTTATAAAAAAGAATTAAAAAATTCCAATACAATGCTTATTTTATATAGGAAAATCAAAAAGATATCGACAGTTTTATTAAAAATTTTCCAGATGACTTAAAAGATACTTTTGAATTTGAGATTATATATGAACACTTAGAAAAAAGTGAGTTGATTAAAAAATATGAAAAAAATGATATCTATCTATCTTTTGGTTATCCAGAAGGGTTTGCACTGCCTCTTTTGGAAGCTATGGGGTGTGGATGTGCAGTCATAGGTTTTACAGGCCGTGGGGGAGATATTCATATGATACATAATAAGACAGCTCTCACAAGTAGGGATGGAGATATAGAAAGTTTGTATGGTCATCTTTATAGAATAAAAGATGAACCAAGACTTAAAGAAAAATTGAGAATTAACGGACTCGAGAAAACAAAAGAGTTTAGTAAACAAAATACGGAAGACAGTGTACTGAAATTATTTAAGGAGGTAGAAGATGTATTATAACTACTTAATTCAACTACCTGTTATGATAAAAGATAATAAAATTTATATGGAGAAACTACCTGCTATAGACATAAATCTTCATGTAGATCTGCTGCCTAAAGGAGTGAAATTAAGATTGATAGCTCCTTTGATTTCAAATCTAACAAGAGATTATATTCCCTTAAACGATAATATGGAGTTTATTCCCCTTGAATATGAAAACTCATTTATGGAGGGGTTTCGAGTCTATCGAAAAAATAAAAAAATAATTAATAATGCTCTCTCTCAGGGGGAGATACTACATACTGGGGGAGGAGGATACCCGTATATGATCTCCTCTTGTTACACTGGAATTAGAGATTCACAAAAGTATGATATAAAGAAATTATTTATAATGGATTGTGACCTTGTAGGAAAATTAAAAACAGATCAAGTAGACAGAAGTAAAAATATTTTGAAAAAGATATTTTGAATAGGGTTTATGCATTATTCTAAATATTTATATGAAAAAAGTATAGGAATTGGAGATACTGCTTTTATGTTGGGGGAAGGAGTTTATCAAAAATATTTTAAATCGAGTAAAAATCCATTTAAAATTTATCAGCCTATTGTAGGAGAAGATCAAATAATTAAAGAGTCGGCATTGGAAAACAAATTGGATTCTATAGGTGCCAATACCGAGAAAATCAAGTTATTTTCTATTGGCAGACTGGTATATGAAAAGGGGTTAGATACGTTGATAAAAGGATTTATAGGTATTCCTAAAGAAAAATATGAAATTAATATAATCGGCGATGGGATTGAAATAGACAAGTTGAAAAGGTTGTCTAAAAAACTGAATATCCATGTGATTTTTTTTGGGTGGATACCTTGGGGAGAAGAGTTATTTTCTATTGTTTCGAAACAGCATATAATAATAATTCCACACAGAACTGAGGAAATGACTCGTGCAGTATTTGATAGTATGGCTCAAGGTGTTGGTTTTATAACAACAAAAACTATTGCACTATGTGATGTGGTTTCTAAGGTGAAAAATGGGATGACATTTAATATAGATGATGCAGGTGAACTAAATAAACATATTAAAAAAATAATAGAAGATACAGATTTGATAAAAAAATGGTCGCTGAATTCTTTTAATTATATAAAAAAACATAATAGCAGGAGCTATATTCTTGAAAGGATTAAAAAATTAGAAAAAGATGGGTTTTTTAAAAAATGTGATGTGAAGGAATGATAATTATGAAGGCATTGGTACTATTTCCATTGATTATAAATATAATAGTTTTGATGACAAAGGGTGAAAAAGCTGCTTTTAAGGGTCTGTCTCATATTTTGTGTAAACCTCCAAATTAGTGTAAACTACAATTACATTAATTTGGAGGTTTTTTTATGAGAAAAAGAAGAAAAGATTTATCCCCTGATGA
>NZ_JBAHZY010000120.1:0-6668 GCF_037132775.1 Psychrilyobacter sp. | reverse complement strand
GCTCTGCTATTGACATACAAAAAATAAAGTTCTAATATATTAAAAACGAGAAGCAATAATTAAAGAATTATTACTCCTCTTTTTATAAAAGTTTTACATTAATTTTTAGAGTTTACACAAAACTTGCAACAGCCCCTCTTTTTTAGTTATATTTAAATTTTTTATTTTTCTATAGTAAATCCTATTCCTCTGATAGTTTTTATTAACTTAATAGGGAACTCCTTATCTATCTTATCTCTTAAATACTTTATATACACGTCTAGGATACTATCTCCACTGTCATATCCCCATACATTGACTAAGATCTTATTTCTAGTTAAAACTATACCTTTGTTTTCAATCAGGAATTTTAAGAGTTCGAATTCTGTTTTAGATAATTTGATATCCCTATCGCCTCTAATAGCGACAAATCTAGAAAGATCTAAAGTAAGATCTTTGACAGTCATTTGATATGTAGTATCTTGACGATGAATTTTTCTCAGATGTGCTTTGATTCTTGCAGATAGTTCTAAAGATTCAAAAGGTTTAGTTAAGTAATCATCAGCCCCAAATTCAAATCCAGTAACCTTATCAGTAATGTCGTCTTTGGCTGTAACCATAATAACTATAGTTTCAGGATAGAATTTTTTGATCTCTTGGCATACCTTAGGTCCTTCTACTTTGGGAAGCATCCAGTCTAGAATAATTACATCATATGTTTTTTCCCTGATCTTGTTTAAAGCCTCAAACCCATCGTGGGCTACATCAACCTTATATCCTTCGTATGTTAAGTGTAGTTCCATTAAACGAGCTATCTTAATTTCATCATCTACTATTAATATATTATACATAAATTCCCCCTAGTTATTATACTTAATCTTATTACATTGGAAGTTTAAGAGTCACAGTAGTTCCCTTATTGACTTCACTATCTATAAAGATATGACCATTGTGCATATCTACAATACTTTTTACGATAGAAAGTCCTAAACCATTTCCACCTGTATCCTTAGTTCTTGTTTCATCTACCCTATAGAATCTATTGAATAATTTTGGAATATCTTTTTTGGGAATTCCAAGGCCTTCATCTGAAACTATGATTTTAAAATGACTATCTTCTTTTTTACAAGAAATAGTTATCTGTTTATTTTTAGGTGTATATTTTATAGAATTTTCTATTATAGCCCGAATTGCCTGTAAAATCAATTTTTCATCAATCAATCCATAAAATTTGGGAATATTATGGACTAAATAAATGTGTTTTGTATCTATCATCTTAAATTCCTTACAAACTCTTTTGAGCAGGCTAGGAATATCTACATCCATTAAATTTAATTTATATCTGGTATTTTCTTCCCGTGCAATGAATAAAAGCTTTTCCATAAGATCAGTCATGTTGAAAATCTCCTCTTTTATAGAAGAAAGGGCTTCCTCTGTAAGTTCTTTATTATCAATACCCCATTGATTGAGTAGATCCACATATCCATTTATAATGGAAAGGGGAGTTCTCAGCTCATGGGAAGCATCGGAAATAAATTTTGTTTGGTTTTCAAAAGAGTGTTCCAATCTCTCCATCATATTATTTATAACCTTAATCAACCTTCCAATTTCATCGTCATGGTTAGAGGTCTCAATTCTTTTATTCAAATTATGCAGGTTTATTAATTCAGCAGTATCTGCTATTGAATTTATTGGTTTTAAAATTTTTTTTGCAAAAACAACTCCAGTGACAATGGATAAAATAAAACCGACTAGATCGATTAAAAGCATAGTGGATGTCAAAGCATCTATGAGGGAATCCGAAGATTTTAGATCACTGATCAGCTGTATATATATATTCTCCCCAGAGGGAGCTTTTACCATGGTATTTAGATAAAAAAATCTATTTTTTTTTGATTTAATAAAATGGTATTCTCCTATTTGATCAATATCGATAGTATAGGGAAGACTAATTTTTTTAAAACTTTGATAAATTTTATTGGGAAATTTAATATTAACATATATTTGATCTCTATGGGAAGTCACCTTATCTATAATATTTAAAATCTCTGATTCTCCAAGGTTACTAGAATCAGAGAGGATATTATTAACTTCCCCTAGAATAACTTCTTTTCTAGCAATAACAAGGGATCTCTCTAAGGTATTGGTGTGTGTCGTAATAGAGATATAGATAATAAGATTTAATACCAATAGAGTTAAAACAAATGTAAAGGAAAAAGACATGGCTATCTTGGTAGAAATTTTATTAAAAAAACTAAATTTTTTCATGGATAGTACTCCTCTATGGAATGTTTTTTTGATGTTCAAAATTATATTTTTTTGAATATAAAATTTTATTATTTAGCGGGAAAAATTTAGATCTAACTATAATATTGATATTTTTATCGGTATTATAAAGGGAATATTTAAGGATAAGGTTAAATACGTCTTTGTCAAACCTAAACTTGTTATATTTATTCCAATGATAATACTCTAAGATAGTCGGAATATAAAATTCTATGATAGCTTCAGACGAACATATATTAATAGTATACTCTAAATTTATAGTATTTAAACTATCAGTAAAAGAAATTTTATTCGAAGATCCATAGGATATAGAATAAAGTAGAGTAAAAATCATGAAAATAAAGATTATTTTTTTTTTCATTGAGCATCTCCTAGTTATATTTTTCAAATTTAATATATATATCTATAATGATAACATTTTAAGTTTAGAATTTTCTTAGAAAAAAGAAAAAAAATAGAAAAAGTTGGTCTTCTCATTAAAAATGGCTAAATTAATTTTATAGAATTAAAAAATATTTCTATAAATTATAAGACAACACCATAAAAGAATGTAGAAGTTGTAGTTAATACAAACCCCTTCGTTTTTAAAAGACTAGCAATAACTCAAAAGTTCATCTGCAATTTGAAAAATAAATCTGTTTAAATCAGATGTTCAATTTCCTCAAATAGATTAAATGTTATAAACATACCTAAAATAATGAGGAGTATTCCAATGATTTTGTTATATTTGTGCCTATATTTCTCTTTAAATCGTAGGGGTAAAAAATTAAATAAAGTAACCGGTATAGTTAATCCTAATATATAGGGTAAAATTATAAAAATTCGTAAATAAGGGTTGGTCTTAGAAATTAAAGGAACCATGGGGATAAAGATATGAGCAAAAGATTGAATCCAAGAAAAGGTTATGAAAATTCCCATTAAAATAGGATTTGTTTTCTCTATTTTTTCAACTGAGAGTAAAAAATGAGCATGTTTATGTTTTATAACCTCTAAAAACATAAGTCCAAAAAAAATAAACATTCCGCCGATAATATAATTAAATATCTTTTGATGTAAGATATGGCTTAAGAAATCGGTAAAAAATAGAAATGAAAAATTGATAATAATTATCCCTAAGATACTGCCTAAAATAAATTTTTTTCTATCTTTGATCAAGACCAAAGCAGCATAAAATGTAGTTATAGTCCCGATGAAACATGGGTGGAAAGCCCCTGAAATTCCTAGAGTAAAGGCGATGAAATAGATCATAGATGTTCCTCCTAATTTTATATATTATATTATTAAGATTATATACTTAAAATGCCATAAAATCCTGTATAGACGGGATAATAACTTTATGGTTTGGATAAGATATAGTATAATTTAAATAAGCAAAATAATAGAGTCATGAGAAGGAGGGCATATTTATGAATAAAAGAGAAGATTATTTGAGTTGGGATGAATATTTTATGGGAATAGCAGTTTTATCTGGGCAGAGAAGTAAAGATCCAAGTACCCAGGTGGGAGCCTGTATAATAAATGAAGATAAAAAAATTGTTGGAGCAGGATATAATGGTTTTCCCAAGGGATGTTCAGATGATGAGTTTCCATGGGGAAGAGAAGGAGAATTTTTAGAGACTAAATACCCTTTTGTCATGCATGCAGAACAGAATGCCATCTTAAACAGTATAAAAAATTTAAAAAAATGTACCATATATGTAGGGTTATTCCCATGTCATGAGTGTGCTAAGTCAATAATTCAAAGTGGAATAATTAAGGTAGTCTATCTTTCGGATAAATATAGAGGGACAGACTCTAACAGGGCATCTAAGATGCTTCTGGACAGTGCAGGGGTAAAATATACTAAATTAATTCCAAGAAAGATGGCGATTTGCATCTCTTTAGATGAAAATTTAATTTAATTTTAGATCGGTAACCTATGTTACCGGGTTTTTTCTTTTTTTACTGCTATAATCAATGTATAGAAAATAAGAAAGAGGGAGAAAAAATGTTTAATAAATTAAAAGAATTATTTAATAAAAAAAATGGAGGAAATAATATGTCAATGTTTTGTTACCAATGTCAAGAAACAGCAAAAGGAACTGGGTGTACGATAGCAGGTGTCTGTGGAAAGAAGCCAGAAACTTCTAATTTACAAGACTTATTAATATATACAGCTAAATCAATAGCTATCTTAAGAGAAGGAATTGATTTGGAAACAAGAAAATCTTGTGATCACTCTGAAAAAATTGATTATTACTTAACTAATGCATTATTTACAACTATAACAAATGCTAACTTTGATGATGAAGCTATCGCAGCTCAAATTACAGAAGGATTAGCACTAAGAGAGGAAATAAAAGCTAAATTTATTGAACTAGGAAGAACTCCTAAAAGGTTAGCTGACCATGATGCGCTTACTTTTACAGTGACTACTATGAAAGAGATGCAGGCTAAATCATTATCAGTAGGAATATTAGCCACTGAAAATGAAGATATCAGATCTTTGAGAGAGTTAACTATATACGGATTAAAAGGAATGGCAGCATACTATGAGCATGCAGTAAACTTAGGATATAAGAAACAAGAGATCGTAATGTTTATAGAAAAAGCTTTGGTATCTACATTAGATGATACTTTAGTATTAGACGAGTTAGTAGCATTAGTATTAGAAACTGGAAAATTTGGTGTAGATGTAATGGCTTTATTAGATAGTGCAAATACAGGAAGATTTGGAAACCCTGAATTAACTGAGGTAAATATTGGAACAAAATCAAATCCTGGAATCTTAATTTCCGGACATGATTTAAATGATATAGTTCAATTATTAGAGCAAACAAAAGGAACTGGAGTAGATATCTATACTCATTCAGAGATGTTACCAGCTCATTACTACCCTGAGTTAAAGAAATATGATCACTTGGTAGGTAACTACGGAAATGCATGGTGGAAGCAAAAAGAGGAGTTCGAATCATTTAACGGACCTATCTTATTCACAACAAACTGTATCGTTCCTCCAAAAGCTGGAGCATCATACGAAGGTAAAGTATTCACTACAAATGCAGCTGGATATCCAGGATGGGTTAATATAAAAGAAGATGAAAAAGGAAATAAAGATTTCTCTGAAATCATAGAGATGGCAAAGACTTGTGAGGCTCCTACAGAGATTGAAACAGGAACTATCGTAGGTGGATTTGCTCATGAGCAAGTATTCGCATTAGCAGATAAAGTAGTGGATGCAGTTAAAACTGGAGCAATCAAGAAGTTCTTCGTAATGGCAGGTTGTGACGGAAGGATGAAATCAAGAGATTATTATACTGAATTTGCTGAGAAGTTACCAAAGGACACAATAATCTTAACAGCAGGTTGTGCAAAATACAGATACAACAAATTAAATTTAGGAGATATCGGTGGAATCCCTAGAGTATTAGATGCAGGGCAATGTAACGACTCTTACTCTTTAGCTCTTATAGCTCTTAAATTAAAAGAAGTATTTGAATTAGAAGACATCAATGAATTACCAATTGCATATAATATTGCATGGTATGAGCAAAAAGCAGTAATCGTATTATTAGCACTATTATCATTAGGTATAAAAAATATCCACCTAGGGCCAACATTACCAGCATTCCTATCACCAAATGTAGTAGATGTATTAGTTGAAAACTTTGGTATAGCGGGAATCGGGTCTGTAGATGACGATATCAAATTATTCATGGGTGAGTAATTTAATAGTTATAGAATAGAAGAAAGACCTAGATTTTTATCTAGGTCTTTCTTCTATTTTGTTTAAATATCAGTTTTTTGAATTATCGAGTTTATTATAATGAACCGTAGACATTAGAATCCCACTTGAAAATTCATTTTCAAAATGAATTTTTCCTATCCTGTAATTACCTTCACTGTTCATTGGACTTTTTTCGTATTTTATTAAAATATTCCCTGTAAATGGAGTATTGTTACTCAATTTATAATTCATTTATAGATGTATTTTATAGTAGCATTGTGAAGAAAATGTGAAGGAGGGAGAAAAAAAGCATTTTTAATTTTTCACACGGATAGGTTTGGATATTAATTGCAGTAGTAATGATTTCAATGTTTAGTGGGAAATTCACAGGAAATAGATTTAAATCAGGAGCTGATCGGAATAAAATTCCTATGGAAATATTAAAAAAAAGGTATGTTGGGGGAGAGATAACCGAGGACAAGTATATAGATATGAAGGATAAACTGAGAGATTAAAAAAATTGAGGGAATGGTTTCGATCACTCCTTTTTTTAGGTGGGTGTATAATCATTTCAAGTCGACCACTTGAAATAAAAAAAGACCTTTTTTCATAAAAACCGATATAATGTAGTTACGACAACAAACATTAAAGGAGTTAATTTATGAAAAAAGGATATAAACATTTTAGCATATATGAA
>NZ_JBAHZY010000115.1:0-17171 GCF_037132775.1 Psychrilyobacter sp. | reverse complement strand
TTCATATATGCTAAAATGTTTATATCCTTTTTTCATAAATTAACTCCTTTAATGTTTGTTGTCGTAACTACATTATATCGGTTTTTATGAAAAAAGGTCTTTTTTTATTTCAAGTGGTCGACTTGAAATGATTATACACCGATTATACTCTATCAACTAAGAAGGTTAAAATTAATTTACACTAAATTTGGGATACGCCCATAAAACACCTCTTTTTTAAATTTTTTCAACATATATCCTTTCCAGAAACTTCTTTCTATGTCTTTTATTTTTATACATATTGATATCTGCTATATTAACATATTCATCTAAAGTTTTATTTTCTCGACATTCTGCTATTCCTATACTGATACTATGTGTATATTCTTTTTTAGATTCATTATCATAATTTTTTAAACTTTTTTCAATTTCATTAAATAATAGATTTACCTCTAATAAGTTTAACCTGTTAAATCCCAGAATAAACTCATCACCTCCAAATCTCAAAAAAATATCTTTAGATTCTAATTTTTTTTCTATAATTTTTACAATATTTTTAATTAATTTATCTCCCTCTTCATGGGAATATTTGTCATTTACATATTTTAAGTTATTTATATCTATAAAAGCTATTATAAATATTTCATTGTTATTTTGAGCTCTTTTAAACTTTTTTCCTAATTTTTCAAAACCCATATGCCTGTTTAAAATTCCGGTCATTACATCATAGGTAGCTAGACCGTATAATCTTTCCTTCATAACCTCAATGTCTACCAATAAAATATTTATATTTCTTCCTAAATTACCGCTCTCGTCTTTACCTTTAGTCCTAAGACGTTTCCCCAAATCCTGACACTCTATTATTTCCCTTACCGAATGATCCATCTTTCTTAATCTTTTTACTATAATCTGTTCCATAAATATATATATAGAAAATACTAAGATTATAAAATTAACAACCAGTAAAACTATATATTTTTTCACATTTTGTCTTCCCTAGGATCAGTATATCAGCATTCCTTTGATTATCAAAATAACACTTCCTCCCGATAGAGTTGAGATATACAGTTTATTATATATTCTGTCCTTACCTATATTAATTTTATATGGGATTTTTAATTTTTGAGAAGTTCCTGCCATACTAAGTTGAATTCCTAATTTTTCTTCTATAGCCATAACCCTATTTTTATTTAAAAAATAACCCATTATTAAATTACCATTTGATTTTTTCACATTCTTACTATCGCTTATCTTCAAATTAGAAAAAACAATAGCTTCTTTACCTTCTCCAACGAGCACCCCTGTTTTCTCTGTATAATCAGAAATTTTTTTTGCTATCATCTCAATTTTTCCCCTAGAAATTTTTTTCTCTGATAAATCATCATAACTCTGTTGATATAAGGTTTGCCCGTGGTCATCCTGAAAAATAATGAAATTTAAATTTAAATCGGATAATATCCCATATAATACTCCATAATCTAAATTACTCTTTATAAATATTTCCCCTACTTTGTCATCTCCTTCTATAAATCCATAGGTATCATCCCACTTACTCCAGTCAATATTAATTTTTTCTAAATCTTTATACATTCCTTGAAATTCATGGTCTATCAAATGATATATAGATTCCGATCTAAGAATCTCTAAATTTTTATAATCTCTATCTATTGATTTTTTTAAATAAACAAACATAAATATAAAAACTAGTACATTTGAAATAGTCACAGCAGTTAACATTTTTTTCCTCAGCATATATAATGCTCCCTTATTGATAATTAATACATATATTATACTTATAAATTAATTTGAATTACAAGGATATTTTTCATATCTATGAAAAATATCATGAGGTAATACCACTTTTGCCAAATTAGTAACTCTTATCTTTGAAATTTTTTCATATAGATAGGTAGGTATTCTATTATATCTCTTGCTGTAACGCAAAACCTTTACTTTGATAATTCATCTCCTATATAACCATGAATATAAGCTCCCATATAAGTAGCTTCCAATAATTCATATCCCTGGGCTATTAAAGAGGCAATTATACCTGTAAGGGAATCTCCCATACCTCCATTTGCCATGGCAGGATTTCTATTTGTATTTATATATACGTCTTTTCCGTCAGTAATAAGAGTCCTGTGTCCTTTTAAGAGTAAAACTACATTATGAGTATGGGCAAATTCTTTAGCAATGTTTAATCTATCTTTTTTAATTTCTTCTATATCTAATCCAGTGAGTCTTGAAAACTCTCCTAAATGAGGAGTTAAAACTATTTTTTCCCCTCTCAATAATTTCATATTTTTATGGAGTACATTTATTCCATCTGCATCTATTACCATGGAACACGTAGAATTAACTAAAGTATATTTTAAAATATTTAAAGTCTTCTCCATTCCCATCCCGGGTCCAAAAGCTATCACAGTAGCAGCTTTTAGTAATTTTTTTAATCTTATATCATTTGATAATGTACAGCTCATAGCTTCTAAAATATTTGAGCACACAGTACTTTCAATCCCATCTTCTACATAAAGAGTTACAAGACCTGCTCCTGATCTCACTGCTGAGTTAGCTGTAATTACAGGTGCTCCCGTGAATCCTCGACTTCCTCCTATTACTATTACATGACCATAATTCTCTTTATATCCTTCAATATTTCTTTTTTTTAAAACTATATCTTTTTTTCCATAATTACTCCTTCTATAGTAAATTTAGAACTATTCAGCTGGTATTTTAAACTTATACATATTTTAAAAATTAAATTTATAATTTCCAAAGATAATAAAAAAATAAAGAAGTCAAAGACTCCTTTATTCAAAAACTATTTAAAATGGCTTATTTTTTAATCTTTTATCCTTATTCCAGTAGTACTGAGTACAGTTACTATCATAGGTATTGAATATAAATATTTAATCTCTATTTCATCCTTTAATTCCAACCCATCATAGATATATACATCTAAGCCATCTACACTATATTTAGTAAATCCATTCTCATTTTCCATCTCTTTTATTGCTTCAACCCGAAGCGACTGGGCACCAGCACATCAACCACCTTTAGCTGTTATAATAGAAATTTTTATAATATTAAGATTTTTTTTAGCCATATATATTTTTAATTTTTCATGAATTAACATCATTGTTAGAACTCCATATATATTAATATAACAGTATTATATCATAGTTTATTTATTTAGTAATAAAGTTTTATATCTCAACGTTATCGGACTTTAAATGCTAGATGTTTAAAGGTTGTATTAATTAGAGATGAAATCCTAAAATTAATACAATCTTTATTAGGTAAATACTTTAAAATACTACTTCTAATATATCTTCGAAATAATCAGCATAATGTACTGTGATTCCTTCTTTTATATAATCGGGTAGTCTCTCAAAATCAGTTTTATTGTCTTTTGGAAATAATAACGTATCTATTCCTACCCTTCTTGCAGCTATTGTTTTTTCCCTTACTCCTCCAATAGGTAATATTTTTCCAGTCAGTGTGATCTCGCCAGTCATAGCTAAATTATTTTTAATTGATTTATTTTTAGCCAGTGAATATAAAGCCAGTGCCATAGTTACTCCAGCGGAAGGTCCATCTTTCGGAGTAGCACCTTCTGGTACATGAAGATGAATACTGTGTTTATCAAAGAAATCTTTTTTATCTTCATCACAGTCTTCCCTACACATCAAAGATTTTACGTATGAATAGGCGATAATTGAAGATTCTCTCATTACATCTCCCAATTGACCTGTTTGCTTAAATCCGCCTTGATGACCTATAACTCTTGCTTCTATATATAGAGTAACTCCTCCCATAGATGTCCAAGCTAATCCCAGTGTAACTCCAGGTATATTTTTATTATATAGTTCTTCAGTTGTGAAAATTGGTTTACCTAAAAATTCTTCCATATTATTTTTATTTACACTTATTTTTCTATGTTCCCCTTCGGCAATTTTTAGAGTAGCTTTTCTCATAATTTTTTTAATATTTTTTTCTAACCCTCTTACTCCTGCTTCTCTAGCATATTTATCAATAATTTCTTTCAGTGTCGGAGCTGAGATTGATATTTCTTTTTTTGTTAATCCATGTTCTTCCATTTGATGCGGAATCAGATATTTCTTTGCTATCTCTTCTTTTTCCTCTAGTATATAACCTGGTAGTTGAATTAATTCCATCCTGTCTAAGAGTGGTCTGGGGATAGTGTCTAACTGATTGGCTGTAGTTATAAATAAAATTTTAGATAGATCAAACCTTACATCCAAATAGTGGTCTAAAAATTCTACATTTTGCTCTGGATCTAATACCTCTAAGAGAGCTGATGCTGGATCCCCTTGATAACTGTTCCCAATTTTGTCTATTTCATCTAACATTATTATTGGATTTGCTGTTCCAACTTTTTTTAAAGCCTGTAATATCTTTCCTGGCATAGCACCGATATAAGTTCTTCTATGACCTTTTATCTCAGCTTCATCTTTCATCCCACCTACAGAAAATCGAAAAAATTCACGATTTAATGCATTTGCAATTGATTTTCCAATGGAAGTCTTCCCCACACCTGGAGGCCCTACTAAACAAAGGATAGCACCACTTACAGTTCCGGTTTTCATAATGGTACTAATAAATTCTAAAATATTATTTTTAACATCCTGTAATCCATAGTGATCTTCATCCAGTTTTTTTCTCGATTTATTTATATCCAAACTGTCGTTTGAATAGACTCCCCACGGCAGCTCTGCTATGGCTAAAAGGTAGGATCTCACTACATTATACTCAGGAGAATGGCTGTCTAATAATTTCAATTTTTCTATTTGTTCCTCCACAGTCTTTAATGCTTCTTCACTTAGAGTTTTTCCCTCTAACATCTGTAGTATTTTTTCAACTTCGCTCTCTTGATCGTCTTTTTCCATTCCTAATTCTTTTTTTATTAATTTTAATTGTTCCCTTAAAAAATATTCTTTTTGTTGTTTACTCACTTTTTCTTCAATTTGTTTTTGAAGTTTTTGTTGGAGATGCGATATCTCTAATTCTTTTTTCAACATCGTTAATATCAGCCTACTTCTCTTAGCTAGATCCCATTCCTCCAAAACCTCTTGCAGGTTTTTATTTTCTGTTTTTAGCATAGAAGTAATCAGATCCATAAGTACACCTGGTCTTTCATAATTTACCTGGGTCATAAGTAATTTTAGTTCCTCTTGCAAAATTGGATTAACCTTAAAAATTTCCCTTAAAGATGTCATAATTGCTAGCATATAAGCACGAATTTCATCATTTGGAGGTCCCTCCTCTCCCTCGTCGTATTCTACATTCCAAATGATATTAGGTTCTTTCATTTTCACTTTTAATAGTTCAAATCTATTCAAGCCTTGAACTATTATCTGAATTGTATTAGCTGAAAGAGGTGTTATCTTATGAATTTTCACTATTGTTCCAACTTCATATAGCTCTGATTTAAAAATATCAAATTGATTTAATTCTTTTACAAAAACTAAACCTAATAATCTATTTTCGGTCTCCTCTACCATTTTGATAGTTTTTAAAAAAACTTCTCCTGAAAAAGTTATAGGGATCATAATATTTGGAAATATTGGTCTTGTTAGCATTGGCAAAATTATTAAATTCTCTGGCAAAATATGTTCTACGTTAATTAATTGACTACTATTTTCTTGTGCATACATGGTCAACCCCCCTTATGAAATATTTTATTGTTGAATAATAATTTATACCTTCTTTATTCATATTTTCCTATTAAATTAATTTTAAAACAAAAATTATATACTTCCCTTATATTCTGAAACAGACGAGGTAACTCTTTTATTCGTATTTCCCCTTGAGTATGTTTGTTTTACATCAATAAATATAGTATAATAAGTTGAAATATTTATTAATAATTTAGGAGGAATATCATGAAATTTATTATTTCAAGAGACAAACCAGCTCTAATATACAAAGAAACCGAAATTTCGTATAAAGAATTAGTAAGAAACATTTTATATTATTCAGACATGTTAACATTAGAAAATCCAGAAGATAAAGTCTTAGTGTTTTTAGAAAATCGGCCTGAAATCGCATATGCTATCTTCTCTTCTTGGGAAAAAAATGGTATCTCTATTACAGTAGATGCCAGTAGTTCCCCCAAAGAACTTGCTTATTTTATTAGAGATGCAAAACCTATGTATCTATACACAAGTAATAAAAACATTGAAATTGCTAAGGAAGCGGTAGAGCTCTCAAGTGAAAATGTCATCATTATTAACTTAGATGAGGTGAAAGTCCCCGATTCCTATGTAGGAAAGAAAGACTATATTGAAGCTCCAGTTGGAGATCAAACAGTGTTGCTTCTATATACTTCTGGTACTACTGGTAACCCAAAAGGTGTAATGCTTACTATGAAAAATTTGCTTTCTAATATAGATAATATTGAACAAATTGGAATATATCGTGAAGTCGATAGAATCCTTGCACTTTTACCACTACACCACATTTTACCACTTGTTGGTTGTCTGCTAGCACCAACAAAAGTTGGAGCTACAATTGTTATTTTAGATGATCTTTCCTCGGCAGCGATAAAAGGTGCTATGCAAAAATATAAGATCACTCTATTTCTAGGAGTTCCTAGACTTTGGGAGATGTTCCACAAAGGAATTATGGAAAAAATCAACAGTAATTTTGTTGCCAAAACATTGTTTAAATTAGTTGCTATGACTAATAATATTGAATTAGGTAAAAAAATATTTAAAAAAGTTCAAGATGGCTTTGGTGGAGAGATGCATATTATGATTTCTGGTGGAGCTAAGATCGATCCTCAAATTATAAAAGACTTCCATACTCTAGGATTTCATCTAATCGAGGGTTATGGTCTCACAGAAACATCACCGATCCTTACTTTCAATAGATATGATGATATGAGGCCGGGATCTTGTGGCGCACCCCTTCCTGGGATAGAATTAAAAATAGCCAATGATGGGGAGATTATAGTTCGTGGAGCAAATATTATGAAAGGTTATTTCAATAATCCTGAAGCTACTGCTGAAATAATCGATAAAAATAGATGGCTCCATACTGGAGATTTAGGAGAATTAAAAGATGGATATCTTTATATTGTCGGTAGAAAAAAAGAGATGATCGTTCTAGCTAATGGTAAAAATATCAACCCTTCCGATATTGAGATGGAAATCCTGAAAAGAACTGACCTAATCAAAGAGATAGCTATTACAGAGCATAAGAGCCATCTAGTAGCTATAGTTTATCCTGATTTTGCAGCAATGGAAAATGAAGGTGTAAAGAATATAGGAGAAAAAATAAAATGGGATATCATAGATCCTTATAACGTAGAAGCTCCTAATTATCGAAAAATATTAGATATTAAGATAGTCCAAGATGAACTGCCTAAAACAAAATTAGGAAAACTTCGGAGATTTAAATTGAAAGATCTTTTAGAAGAGAAAAAAAAAGTGGTAGAAAAAGTAGACGAACCTACCACTGAAGAATATAGAATACTAAAGGAATTCATCTTAAAATTAAAGGGAACTACTCCTAACCCAAAGGATCATTTTGAACTAGATCTAGGTATGGATTCTCTTGATTTTGTTGAACTTCTATCATTTATTGGAAATAATTTCAATATCACTCTACTCGATGATGAAATATCAAAGTATCCTACGCTGTTTGATCTAGCTAATTTTTTACATAGTAAAGGTGTTGAAATTACCGAAAAAGAAACAGACTGGTCTGAGATATTAAGCCATGATACAGATGTTTTTATCCCTCAATCTAGTTTTAGTTTAAAATTTGCAAAGTGTATGTTGTCCCCTTTCTTCAACAGTCGTGTGAAAGTAAAGACAAGCGGATTAGAAAATATTACCAATAAACCAACTATCTTTATAGGAAATCATCAAAGTATGCTGGATGCATTTATCTTAAACAATGCTTTAGATAAAAAAATATTACAAAATACCTATTATTTAGCCGTTGACAAGCACTTTAACGGTTCATTTAAAAAATGGATAGCTAATCATGGAAATATCATACTTCTAGATGTAAATAGTAATTTAACCGAAACTCTACACGCAGCAGCTATGGTTCTGCGTCAAGGGAAAAACTTAGTTATATTCCCTGAAGGAGCTAGAAGCAGAGATGGTGAGATGACAGAGTTTAAAAAAGCCTTTGCAATCTTAAGTAAAACATTAAATGTACCTATTCAACCATTTGTTATCGATGGGGCTTATAAAGCTATGCCTGTTGGAACTAAGTTCCCAAAATCGACAGATGTTAATTTAAAATTTTTACCTCCTATTTCTCCTGATAATTTAGAGATAAATGAGATAGTAAAAAAGAGTGAACGTACTATTCAGGAGGCGTTATGAAATTTATCACCTTTAGAGATAAACCAGCAATAATATATGGAGAAAACAAACTTTCTTTTAAAGAATTAATCAGAAAATCCTTATATTTTTCAGAAAAATTAAACTTAGAAGAACCAGAAGATAAAGTTGTTGTCTTTTTAGAAAACCGTCCTGAGATCGCTCAAGCTGTATTTTCTATTTGGGAGAAAAATGGAACTTCTATAAACATTGATGCTACCAGTAGTTTTACTGAGATTGCTTATTTTTTAAAAGATGCCCAACCTAAATATTTTTATACAAGTAATAAAAATTTAGAAATTGCCAAAAAAGGGATCCAATTATCTGGTTTAGATATTTCTATTATCAATGTAGATGAGATTTCTATCCCTGATAATTATATAGCTAAAAAAGATTATCTGGAATCCCCCGCAGGGAATCAAACAGTCCTTTTACTGTATACATCAGGAACTACTGGAGATCCAAAAGGGGTTATGCTCACCATGAATAACCTTATGTCAAATATCAATACCATTATAAAGTTTGGTCTATTTCATGAATATGATAGAGCTTTAGCTCTTTTACCCCTACACCATATCTTACCCCTTATGGGATCGCTCATAGCCCCCCTATATGTAGGAGCTACAGTAGTAATCGTAGATGATCTTTCATCTGCGGGAATAAAAAATGCCTTACAAAAGCATAAGATAACTCTATTCGTAGGAGTCCCAAGGTTATGGGAGATGTTCCACAAGGGAATTATGGAACAAATAAATTCCAACTTTATAGCTAAAACACTATTTAAACTAGTTGCTATGACAAATAATAAAAAATTGGGTAAAAAAATATTTAAGAAGGTTCAGGATGGATTTGGTGGAGAAATGTATATTATGGTTTCAGGTGGTGCTAAGATCGATCCACAGATTATAAAAGATTTTAAAACCCTTGGATTCTCATTGGTGGAAGGATTTGGATTAACCGAAACTGCTCCTATGCTAACCTTGACATATCCCGACGATATCGTCCCTGGATCTTGTGGTGTACCCTTAAATGGTGTGGAAGTTAAGATCAATGATGATAAAGAGGTCGTAGTTCGTGGTGCTAATGTTATGAAAGGTTATTATAATAAACCTGAAGCTACTGCCGAAGCTATTGATTCAGATGGATGGTTTCGTACTGGGGATCTAGGTGAACTCAAAGATGGTCATCTCTATATTATTGGCAGGAAAAAAGAAATGATAGTTCTGCCTAATGGTAAAAATATCAATCCACAGGATATAGAAGATAATATTATGAAAAGAACTAATTTAATTTCTGAATTAGCTGTTACTGAGCATAAAAGCCATCTAGTTGCAATTGTATATCCTAATTTTGCAATGATTGAACAAGAGGGGATTAAAAATATAAGTGAAGCTATAAAATGGAATGTCATAAATCCATACAATGTCGAAGCTCCTAATTATAGAAAAATATTAGATATCAAGATCGTACAGGAGGAACTCCCTAAAACAAAACTAGGAAAACTTAGAAGATTTAAGTTGAAAGATCTATTAGAGGAGAAAAAAAGAGTCGTAGAGAAAGTTATAGAACCAACCATAAAAGAATATATAATATTGAAAAAATTTATAGAAAAATTAAAAGGTCTATCTCCTACCCCAAAAGATCATTTTGAATTAGATCTAGGAATGGATTCTTTGGATTTTGTAGAATTACTTTCCTTTGTAGGAAATACATTTAACATTACCATTATGGAGGATGAACTTTTTCAATATCCAACTCTATATGAGCTCTCTAAATTTCTACATGACAAGGGTGTAAAGATCACAGAAAAAGAAAATGACTGGTCCAAAATATT
The DNA here is from genome assembly GCF_037132775.1 of Psychrilyobacter sp. Taxonomy (GTDB): domain Bacteria; phylum Fusobacteriota; class Fusobacteriia; order Fusobacteriales; family Fusobacteriaceae; genus Psychrilyobacter. The sequence continues at coordinate 6,995 of NZ_JBAHZY010000115.1, read as the reverse complement.
AAATAAGGATATCGATGTTTTTATCCCTAAATCTAGTATAGCCTTAAAAATTGCAAAATGTATCTTAACTCCATTTTTTAAGGGATACATTAAAATAAATAAAAGTGGAATGAAAAACATCACTAACCAACCAGCTATCTTCATTGGAAATCATCAAAGTTTCTTAGATGGTTTTATACTCAATACAGCTCTAAATAAAGAAATATTAGAAAATACCTATTACTTGGCTGTATCGAAACATTTTAAAGGTTCATTTAAAAAATGGGGTGCTAATCATGGAAATATAATTCTTTTAGATGTTGATAATAACTTAAGTGAAACTTTACAGGCTGCTGCTATGGTGCTCCGTCAGGGGAAAAATCTAATTATATTCCCAGAGGGGACTAGAAGCAGGGATGGAGAGATGGCACAGTTTAAAAAAGCTTTTGCTATTCTAAGTAAAACTTTAAATGTTCCAATTCAACCATTTGTCATCGATGGTGCTTATAAAGCTATGCCTGTTGGAAATAAATTTCCTAAATCTACAAATATTGATCTAACATTTCTTTCTCCTCTATATCCTAAAGATTTAGAGATAAATGAAATTGTGAAAAAAAGTGAAGATATAATTAAAAAACACCTAAAAAGTGATTAAAATTTATTTTTTCAACACAATCAAAATACGGAAATAATTTAATCAAATAGTTATTTATTTCACATACAAGGTTGTATTATTTTACGAACTTATGTTGTAAATATCAATTATTTTGATGTTTATACATATAAATTATAATGTTATAACATTATAATTTCTAAAAATAAATCCCTGTCTATGTGCAGGGATTTATTTATTTTACTATAATTATATAATAATTTTTTATAACAAAAAAAAAAATTTACAACAAGAAAATTCGACTATAAAAAGAAAAAATTCACAATATTACAAGGAGATCTCTTAATCGTGTCCTAGAAACAAATGAAGTGTATGTTTCTAGGTTTGACTTCTTGTTTGTAGGGTGCTATCCTTTAATTGTTAACTAAAGAAAAAAACTAGTGTTCCAAATTACAGATCGAATTTCAATTATTTATATTGTATTTAAACGGAGGTATTTTATGGAAAGTTTTATTAATGGGTTAAATGGTATTATTTGGTCACCGCTACTTGTCTATCTTTGTCTTGGAGCAGGACTATTCTTCACTCTAAAGATTGGAGGAGCACAATTTACAATGATCAAAGAAATGATAAGGTTATTAATGGGAAAAGATGTTAAACCAGGAGAAAGATCTAAAGATTCAATAAGTGGATTTGAGGCAATGTGTATGTCAGTTTCTGGAAGAGTAGGAACAGGAAACATTGCAGGAGTTGCCACAGCAATTGCTTTAGGAGGACCGGGATCTATCTTTTGGTTATGGGTTATCTCACTTCTAGGTGCAGCTTCATCATATGTTGAATCTACATTGGGACAACTATATAAAGAAAAAATTGAAGGCGGATACAGAGGAGGACCAGCTTATTACTTTAAGAAAGGTTTATTAGGTGGTAAAGCTTGGTATGGTAACTTATTTGCTATTGTAACTGTAGCCGGGATGACATTCTTTATGCCTTCTGTGCAAGCTAATGTAATTGCAGGATCTGTGTATACAGCTACTGGTATCCCTACATGGGCAACAGGATTAGCAATAGTTATAATGTTAGGAATAATTATATTTGGTGGTGCTAAAAGGATAGCTAAATTTGCTGGTGTAGTAGTTCCATTTATGGCTATAGCCTATATCCTTGTGGCTATCATAGTACTAGCTTTAAATGTTGGAGATATTATTCCATCATTATCATTAATTATTAGATCCGCATTTGGTCAAGAAGAAGCCTTTGCTGGTATCGTAGGTGCCGCTGTTATGTGGGGAGTTAAAAGAGGTATCTATTCTAATGAAGCTGGACAAGGTACTGGTCCTGCATCTGCTGCTGCCGCTGACACTTCACATCCTGCTAAACAGGGATTAATACAAACTTTCTCTATATATATAGACTCTGTATTCGTGTGTACAGCAACTGCACTGATGATCATCATCACTGGTGCATATAAAGTTTTCGCTCCCAATGGAAAGGCAATATTCTCAGGATTTGGATCTACTGCTGAGATGACAATGTCTACTATTGGGCCACTAAATACAACTGCAGCATTGGATGCTGGTATTGGTTATGGAGCTTATATTGTAGCGGTAGCTATCATGTTCTTTGCTTTTACAACAATCCTAGCTTATTTCTGGAATGGGGACACAGCTTCAATTTACCTATTCGGAGACGAAGCTTCAGGTAAAAAAATTAGAAAAATATTAAGTGTACTGTTTTTAGCATTTGTATTCCTAGGTACAATTATGTCTGGTGGTCTTGCTTGGACACTTGGTGATATTGGTGTAGGAATGATGGCATGGGTTAATATAGTAGGTATCTTAATTATGTTTAAACCATCTGTATTATGTTTAAAAGATTATAAAGCTAGAATGAAAAACGGAACTCAAGATAACTGGGATTTCAATCCTAATGAAATTGGAATTAAAGGTGATTTCAAACTTTGGGATGATATAAGAATAAAAGGTAGAAATGCACAACCAACAGAAGCAGAAGCAGAATTAGAAGTTTCATAATATTAAAATCTAAAGCCATAAACAAAGTCATTTGTTTATGGATTTTTCTATTGTATAATCATATTAGAAAAAACAATAGGAGGATAAATATGAGTAACTTTAATGAGCGTGCAAAAGATTGGGATACAGAGTCAAAAATAGAACGCAGCAATGCCATCGCCAGGTCGATAAAAAATAATATAAAATTAAATAAAAATATGAATATCTTGGACTTTGGATGTGGTACTGGATTACTAATTTTTCCTTTAATAGAGGAGGTTGGAGCAGTCCACGGGATAGATCTTGCTCCTAATATGCTGGATATTTTAAAAGGAAAAGGAAAAGGTTATAAAAATTTAACCACTGAACTTACAGGAATATTTGAAATCACTTCAACCTTCGATCTAATTATGAGTTCTATGGTTATGCATCATATCGAAAATATCACTAAATTAGCAGTAAAACTATATGATTCTTTAAATCTTGATGGAATAATAGCCATTGCAGATCTAATGGAAGAAGATGGTTCATTTCATGATTCATTGGATGGAATCTACTCTCTGGGATTCTCAAATGAATTTCTAGAGAAAATTTTTAGAGGTGCAGGATTTAAAGAGATAAAGGTAGTTGAAAATATTTTTATTATAGAAAAGAACAATAAAAAATATGCACTATTCTTACTAATTGGAAAAAGATGATAAAAAAATATAAGATAAACATTGGAAATATCCAGAGAGAACTCAGTATAATCAAGAAAAAAAAGAAAAACATCTCCCTCCAGGTAAAACCATCTATGGAGATTATTTTAAGTATCCCTATGAGCGTTTCCTATTCCTATGGGTTAAAATTGGTAGAAGATAAATATGCTTGGATAGAGGATAAATTGGAAAAATATTCGGCTCTAGTTGATAATTCAGGGGTTTATTATCTCGGAAAACTCTATCCTTTAAAGATAGAAAAATCTGAGATTCCCATAAAGATAGAGGAAGAAAATATAATTTCCAATAGCTCTGAGAATTTTGATCTAATCTTAAGTCAATGGTATCACCAAAAAATAAAAAGGATTTTAGAGAGTTATCTTGAAAAATATACTAAACTTATGGATCTTTACCCTGAGAAGATAAAGATTAAACCATTAAAATCTGCCTGGGGAATCTGCTATTCTAGCGGAACTCTCACTTTCAACCTTAACCTTATAAAAGTTCCACTAGATGTAATTGAGTACTTGGTAGTGCATGAACTAGGACACCTAAAATACCCCAACCATTCTAAGAAATATTGGGAATATATAGGAGAATATATAAAAGATCCAAAATCTTACCGCAGATGGCTCAGAAAAAATGGATATAAATTTATATAGGGGGAATCCTTATGGGATAGATGAACTTATTAAAAAAAAGGAAGAGATTGCATATAGAATAATCAAAGGGGATTTTAGGAGTAAGATTCCCTTTAATGTTACCAAAAAAAGAATTTGTAAAATATTTAAAATTAAGGGGAAACGATATGAAAGACATAAAATTATAGATTCCAATTTTACCTATGCTGATCGCCAATGGATAAAACATCTATTTGAACATTTCTGTTTTAATTGCGGAAGTAAAAAAAATCTACAAATAGATCATCATATGCCCCTGTCTCTAGGTTATGGTTTGAAAATAGATGATAGGTATAACGCCGTTCTGCTCTGTAAAAAATGCAATAACCAAAAGAGCAGCCTCCTACCTACGAAATTCTATACATCATCTCAACTTAAAATTTTAGAAACAGCCTATGATGTTCAAACTCATAAAGATAAATATATAGAAGATTATAAAAATATAGATATTGAAAATACCGTAGATCTCTATGAAAATTCTCTAAAAGATAAGTCTTTACTGTATTTAGATTATCTAGATTATCTATGGAATCAAAAAAAAATATCTAAATATAGGTTAAAAAAAGGAAGCTTTTATAAGATCTATTACATTAAAGATAAAAAACTACAAATAATTTACGGTAAGATAAAATATAATTTTTTTTGGGGAAAGGTCGATATAAAAAATCTAAAAATAAATTTGCGAGATATTAAAGGGATTCTATTATGGTAAGTTTTCAATACTTACACTTTCTATGGTTTTAAAATACTTATATCAAATGATTATTTAAAATTATCCATTTAATCTTAGTAATAGCTTAATTTGTAATGTCATAAAAATGAAGTATACTCGTATTATTAAAATATAAAAATGAGGTGATATTGTGGAACTAAAAAAAGAACTTGGATACATGGATGTATTTAGCATCTCATCTGGAGCAATGATAAGTTCAGGCATATTTATATTACCTGGAATAGCATTTAGTAAGGCCGGTCCAATGATGATTTTAGGTTACATCCTTGGCGGATTAATTGCTTTTGTAGGAATATTATCTGTTATCGAGCTTATCACTGCCATGCCAAAAGCTGGTGGAGATTATTTTTTTATTGTGAGAACCCTAGGTCCTCTCATAGGAACCATCTCTGGAGTCCTCAGCTGGTTTGCAATCTGTTTGAAAACTGCTTTTGCAATCTTTGGTATAGCAGGAGTTATCGGTGGCATCATCTACGGAAGTAACCTAGACCATCAGACTCTGGTCATTATCTCCTCTATTGTCACATCTATATTTTTAATATTAAATATAATTGGTGTTGAAATTGCCAGCACCTTTGAGGTTGTTTTGGTTATAGGCTTACTCTTCTTAATGGGAATCTTTATAGCTGTTGGTATGTTTAATATCAATATTGATTTTTTTACTCCTTTTGTTCAAATATACGATTTAGTTGATAACAAATTTGAATTAGTTACTAGTGGTGGACCTTTTTCATCTCTAGGAGCAGGGCTTATAATCTCTACAGCAGCCTTTATCTTTGTATCCTTTGGTGGACTTTTAAAAGTCGCTTCTATCTCAGAGGAGGTAAAGAATCCAAAAGTTAATATTCCTAAAGGAATGTTCTCTTCGATTGCAGTTATCATTGTAATATATGCAACTACACTTTTTGTTACTGTAGGAGTCTTACCAGGAGAGCAATTAGCCAATTCACTGACTCCTATTGCTGATGCTGCTCAGATATTAGCTGGAAAACCAGGTTATATAGTCCTCACTATAGCATCTCTTTTAGCCTTTATCTCTACAGCCAATGCTGGAATCATGGCAGCGTCTAGATACCCACTAGCAATGAGCCGAGATAAATTATTCCCTGATTTTGTAGGAAAGGTCAATGAAAAATTTAAAACCCCTATAGTGGCTATTGTATCTACAGGGCTACTCATAGTCGGATCTTTATTATTGCCATTAGAAACACTTGCCAAAACAGCATCAGCCGTTATATTGATGACATATGTCCTTACCAATTTATCGGTGATTATCATCAGAGAAAGTAATCTGTCAAATTACAGACCTTCTTTTATAGCTCCTCTATATCCATGGATACAGATATTTACTATATTTGTATTTACGTATTTTATAACCCAATTAGGAGTATCTGCTATTGAATCTAGTATCGGACTTATTTTTATAAGTTTAGCTATCTATTTTACCTATGGAAAGAAAAATTCCAGCAAAGAATACGCACTTTTACATCTTTTAATAAGAATTACTGATAATCTCAAATTAGGGCATAACTTAGAGAGTGAACTTAGAGATATTATTCATCAAAGAGATGATGTTGTACTTACAGAATTTGATAAAATAGTTATGGAGGCTCCCATTGTAGATCTAAAAAGTTTCACTAGTTTAGAAGAATTGATTAAGTTAGAAGCTGAAAAATTCTCTATTATTTTAGGAAGAAATCATTTAGAATTAGAAAGTCTTTTTTTTGAAAGAGAGAATGAGATAACTACTGCTATATCTGGATTTACAGCTATCCCACACATCGTTTTAGAAGATATAGATACATTCCATATGGCTGTATTTAGATGCAAAGATGGAATTAAATTCAGTGAAAAACACCCAAAAATAAAAGCTGTCTTTTTATTTGTTAGCAGTCCAAAATTAAATAAATTACACCTCCAGACTCTAGCATCTATAGCCACATTGATTAAAGATGAAAAATTTCAAGAAAAATGGTTAGAGGCTAAAGATGAAAATTATTTAAGGGATCTAATTTTACTTAGAAAAAGAAAAAACAAAATAAATAAATAAATATTTATTATTTCGATAAAGCTTTAAAACACTGTTACAAATATATTTTTCAAGATTATAGTTTAAATAATTGATAGAGAGGGGTTCTCCTTTGGTGTATAATCATTTCAAGTCGACCACTTGAAATAAAAAAAGACCTTTTTTCATAAAAACCGATATAATGTAGTTACGACAACAAACATTAAAGGAGTTAATTTATGAAAAAAGGATATAAACATTTTAGCATATAT
>NZ_JBAHZY010000094.1:0-6582 GCF_037132775.1 Psychrilyobacter sp. | reverse complement strand
AATTTACACTAAATTTGGGATACGCCCGAGCCTGACAGCTTAGCTTAGACCATACTATCTTACACTGTTTATTATACTGCTGCTACGATAGAAAGTTCTACCAATAATTCTTCTCTAGCCATTTTTGCTTCTACACATACTCTGGCAGGAGCAAAACCTTCATTTACCCAGTTATCCCAAACTTCATTCATATCTTGAAATAATGACATATCCTTCACATAGATTGTAGCAGATAATATCTTATCTTTATTTGATCCTACACTAGCTAATAATTCATCTATTTTTTCAAGTGTTGTAATTGTTTGTTCTTTCATTCCTTTAGTAGAATCTTTGGCTACCTGCCCACATAAATACACTGTATTGTTGTGTATTACTACTCTACTCATTCTTTTTTTCGTTTCATATCTTTTAATTTCCATTTTATTTTTCCACCTTTTTATTTATTTTATCTTTGGTCTCTTTCTAGAGACTAAAGTTGTTACCTCATCTTCTATTTACCAAAACTACAATTTGGATATCTGCATATATCGCAATCTTGACAAAGACCACCATGACCATACCTCATGATATCTTCCATACTGAGTTTCTCTCTGCTAAGAACCCTAGGTAAGACCAGATCAAATATAGTTTTTTTACAGTACATCACACAGCCGGGAAGTCCCATAATAGGGATTCCATCCAAATAAGAAAGCAGAAACATAGATCCAGGGAGTACCGGTGACCCGTAACTTACCAATTCACCTCCTAACTCAATTATAGAACTAGGTGTAAGGTCATCTGGATCTACAGACATCCCACCTGTACATATCACCATATTTGCTCCATTATTTATATGGGTTCTAATAGCATTTTTTATCATCTCTTTATCATCTGCTACCACAATTTGACCGATCACATCACAGCTATACTCAGCCACTTTTTTTTCAACTACAGGTCCAAATTCATCCACTATTCTTCCATGAAAAATCTCGCTGCCTGTGGTTACTATACCAATTTTCATCTTTTTAAATTGTTTTATATCTATCAATTTATGAGGTGTTATCTGTGCCGCTGATTCCATCTTTTCTTTTTTTATAATGAGGGGAATCACCCTTGCTCCAGCGATTTTATCACCTTTTTTTACAGGGATATTTTGAGGTAATGTGGCAAAGGAGATCTGCCCCAACATATTGAGTTCAAAAAGCTTTTCTTTGTCTACCTTAAGCAGTCCGTCAACTTTTGCATAAAATTCTATCTTACCCTCTTTAATCTCTTCACTCAAATATATATTTTCTCCACAGCCGATCTCTCCTAAAATTAATGCAGCATCATTTTCATGAAGTTCATCTTCCTTAATTTCAAATATATATATATGTTCCTTACCTAACCTTAGGAGTTTTTCTATATCTTCTTCTCTAATTATATGACCCTTCTTAAAGGCTCTTCCCTTAAATTTTCCTGGAATTATCTCTGTTATATCATGGGAAATAACATGGCCGATTGCATCTTTAGTGTCTATCCTTTTCATGACTCAACTCCTATAATTTTATAACTTTCACTTCCCTCATATGTTTTCCTGTTCCTTTATTTTTTACTTTTAATATCTCTGCCATTATTCCTAGAGCAATTTCAGCAGGTTCCCCACTTGATATATCCAGTCCCACAGGAGAATATACCTTTAAAAGGTCCTCTTTATCTACTCCTTCATCTATAAGATCACTGTAACTTTCAATTACTTTTTTTCGGCTTCCAATCATACCTATATAGCCTATGTTTCGTCCTACAACAGCTTTTAATGCATTCTTATCACCTAGGTGTCCACGGGTTACAATAACTAGATAGCATCCCTCATCCAATGAATAATTTTTTAATATTCCTCCTATATCTCCACAGAGGAGTTCGTCAGCTTTAGGAAACCTTTTTTCATTCACATACTCCTCTCTGTCATCTATTATTACAGTGTACATATTGAGATATTTCCCCAATTTATAAAGGTCTATTCCAAGGTGTCCTCCTCCAGCTATAATTAGCTTTCTCCTTCTTTGAAAGACCTTGATATATCCTTTGACCTCCCCTCCACATCTCATATCTAGACTCCCCTCTGCTTTCAATGTAAATTCAAATTCCCTATTATCACCAATTTCCATAGCTTCTATAGCGGAATTAATTACTTGAAATTCCAAGTTTCCACCACCTATAGTACCTAAGGTTGTCCTGTCAGAAAAAACTCCCATAATACTGCCTGATCTGCCGGGGCTAGATCCATTTACACCGATAAGAGTTACCAAAGCTACTTTTTCACCACTATCTATTTTTTTGGCTATTTCTAGCATGATTTTACCTTCCATCTTCTCCTCCTTTTAAATCCTACTGTTGTCCTTGCTTTCTCCTCAGGTATAGAACTGCTTCCAAAGCTGATCCGCCAATATTTCTGGCTTTATCTGATATTGTGTAACAATTTTGCTGTTGATCTTGACGTGGATCTACATCTCCTATCTTAAACCCTTTAGTAACTCTATATCCATCCCTTATAAGACCCCTTAAAATTCCAGTCAAGGGTGATTTAATTTGGATATCTCCTATGAAGGCAAAAATTTCATCTTTTTCTACGAAATTTCCAATATCTTTGATGTTTTTAATAATTCCATCGGTTTCACTGTAGATAACTCTTTCCAGTCCATAGCCCTTTATGACTCCTGGAATACCAGTATTTTTCTTAGCTTCTCCAGAAAAAATTAATCGTCCCAAATCATGGCCACGCATTGTTTCAACAACAATATCCACATCTCTTCCTGCAGTAAAACCAGGACCAAGCCCCACAGTAATAGGAGCCATATAGATATTTGTTCCCAGATTTTTTTTAGCCAAGATAGCATCAATTACAGCCAATGGTTTTAATTTTTTTATTGTGTCACCACAAGGGTCCACAATTACAGCGACCTCTCCTTTATCCAGCACTTTTTTTACGTCACCTGTCCCATGAACCAGTACAGCCTTAGTTCCCTCTAAGATTATTTCTTTTTTATATACGGCCTCTCCATAACACACGGTTCTCCTTATAAAAGATGGATTTCCCACCTCTAAAACTACGACTCTAAATCCACTTCTATGAAACTTTTGTATCACACCGGAAGCTATATCTCCTCCGCCTCTTACTATTATTAATTCAGACATCTCAGTGATTCCTCCCTTTTTTTACACATTAGCAATCTTATTTTAGTGGCTTTTAATTTTTAATGATTTTAAAAAATAAACTCCTACTGAAATAATAGGAGTCTTCTTTTTTATATTTTGAAAAATCATAAAAGAAGTTATAGTTTCATTGGATTCATAGATTGCTTTCTATACCTGATCTCATAGTGCAGATGGGGTCCAGTAACCCTGCCTGTTTTTCCTGATTTAGCTATAGCCTTCCCTTTTTTTACCCTTTGCCCTTTTTTTACCAAGATTCTATTCAAGTGTGCGAATCTTGTTTCATAGTTTTTTCCATTGTTTATGATGATCATTTTCCCATACCCATCCATCCATCCGGCATAGGTAATCACTCCGCTGTAAGGAGAGTATACAGGGGTATTTATACAAGCTTTTAGATCTACTCCTGTATGTAGTATTCTTCTCCCTAAAACAGGATGATTCCTATATCCATAAGGACTGGTTACCACCATTTTTTTTAATGGTTGCCCAAAGTTTTTTAAAATAGAGTCTTTAGAATTATTTTTATACGTTGTCAGAGAAGTTGACTTATAATTTAAATCACCCTTATTTACCATCTTTCCCAGGTATATTTTATCACCTTTGTAGAGGATATTAGTTTTCAAATTATTTATTTTTTTTAAAGAATCAATTTTTACGTCATATTTTTTTGAAATACCATAGAGCGTATCCCCTGATCTTACCATATGATAGCTGCCTTTATAATTTTTAGAATACTTAAGATATATTTTTTGACCCGAGTATAATGAGTTATTTTTTAATTTGTTTATATCCTTTAATTCTGAGATTGGAACACCTCTTTTTTGAGAAATTGAATAGAGTGTATCTCCTTCTTTTACTTTGTAATATTTATTGTTAGAACATGAAATTAAGATAACTGAGGTTATTATTATAAAAAATATTTTTTGTATCGGTTTCATAAACTCTCCTATGGTTAAAATTTTCTATTAGATTAAAAAATAATAGTTATTAAAATAATACTCTATTTTATTAGTTTGTGTAAACAACTGAGAAAAAAATGGAACAAAAGTAATACATGGAGGAGCAGAGAAAAATCCAGTCCTAAAACTGACATTTAACAAGGTTACTTTTTTACTATCGGTGAAGAATTTAGGTCAAAAGGATTGGTTCTATAGGCAAGGGAAAATAAATAAGGGTAACTTTTTCTCAAGTGCTCTACATAGCTGATCCATTGATTTCTTAGTTCTCCATAAACTCTATTCATGTCTCCTGTCAGATGTTTATAATCTTCTTCAGGAAGACCTACGAGAGTATCTCTATACTTTAGCTCTTCAGCAAGGTGGAATACAGCCCACAAAAGATCTGTAAAACTTTGATGCTCTAGTAAATTATTATTTTCAAGGAGTCTTAATAAAAAATCTTTTTTAGATTCCAAAAGTAATTTTAATTTTTTCCAATCAATCTCTTTATAATTGAATTGACTTTTATGTTTCTTCAAAACTGTACACATATTTTGAAATTCTTCCCCTGAAGAATGATTTGTTATATTAAATTTAGACTGTGATCTTATTATCTCCATATCCATATTTGCAATAATACTCAAAAGTTCAGTACCTATCTCACTATAAAAAGTTCCTATAACCATATTTAATTTTTCCATACGTTCTTGTTTTTCCCTCTTGTCAAGAACCTTATGAATAATCAATGTAACCAATAAAACTTCAATAAATAAAAAAGCGATATCTTCTATTAAAAATACCAAAATATGATGTAGATCTCTAAATAAAAAATATTCGAGAAGATAAAAAGAAACTGACAAAATTATCAGTAATAAACCCATATAAATTTTCCAACTTACTTTTTTCATTTTTACCACCTTTGTTCAATTTTTTTTATAACTTGAGCTATAGGCTAGATCTAACGTCTCAATATAAGCTTTACTCGCAGCTAATTTTAACTTTAAATTTTTAAAAAGTCAATTTTTTTAAAAATTTAATGTTCTCTATTTTGAGTTAAGATAAAGCTCCACTTTTTATAACGTTTGTGATAAAGATCCTCAAACTTCAAAATATCGAAACTGTGTAATTATATTATGATTATAAAAAAAATGGTAGAAATTTTAAACTGTAACCTATGTCAAGGACACTAAAAAAAAAGAGTATTTAATTTTATGATACCAAAAGATGATTTCTGTATTCTACAGGAGTCATCTTTTTTAAATTCCATTGATACCTATGATTATTGTAATAATGGATAAATTTATCTATTCCCTTCTTAACTTCTTCTAAAGTCTTCCAATCTTTTAAAGTTACATTATCTTTCATATGACCAAAAAATGATTCTATGGGAGCATTATCCCAACAATTTACTCTTCTAGACATAGATTGAGATATTCCCTTTGATTTAAGTAAATTTTGAAATCTAGGACTGGTGTAATGAACTCCTTGATCTGAATGAATAAAGCAATTTTTAGCTAATTTGAATTTCTTTCTTGTTAATTTTTCTATTGTAGTTGTTGCTAATTTAAGTTTTAAATTAGCAGAGATTTCATACGCTAAAATCTCATTAGTTGAACCATCTTTAATTGCTGATAAATATGCTCTTTTACCATTTCCATAAGGTAGATAGCTAATATCAGTTAATAGAACTTTTCTAGGTATCTCTTGTTTAAACTCTCTATTTAAAACATTTGGACAAGTTCGGTGTTCCTTAGTAGCTTTAGCGATTTGTTTATATTTGTTAGGCTTTCTATGAGGGCAAACAATATTGTGTTTTCGCATGATTCTACCTATTTTCTTTAAGTTAAAGATAGTTTCAAATTCTCGCTCTAAGATCATTTTAATTGAGCGTGCACCTTTCTTGTAACCTCTTCTGTTAAAAGCTTTTAGAATTAAATTTCTAGAAGCTAAATCATTTAATTCCTTTTGTTTCATAATTTGTTTAGAAGATAAAAAATTGTAGTATCCACTTCTAGAAACATCAGATTCTTTACATAAAAACTGAACCATTCCCTGAAGAGCATGGTTGTGAATAGTACTTTCAATCATTTGAAATACTTTACCTTTAGTTACCACCCCCTTCTCATCTTTTTTAACTTTTTTAGAAATTCATTTTGTATCTCTAAAAACTTAATTTTAGCTTCTAATTTTTCAAATCTTTCAAGATCTGTTAAGTCATGATTTTTATGTCTTCCAGAATAATTTTTTCTAGTATCTTGTAACCCTAAAAGTCCATCTACTTCATATATTTTTTTCCATCTATGAGCTGATTGTTCGACTCTTTTAACTCCGGTGTATAATCATTTCAAGTCGACCACTTGAAATAAAAAAAGACCTTTTTTCATAAAAACCGATATAATGTAGTTACGACAACAAACATTAAAGGAGTTAATTTATGAAAAAAGGATATAAACATTTTAGCATATATGAA
>NZ_JBAHZY010000143.1:0-10252 GCF_037132775.1 Psychrilyobacter sp. | reverse complement strand
ATTCACAGAGTTTCTTTTGATCTCACCACTAACACTAGTATGCGAACGTCCTAATTTCTTACCCATAGCTCTAAGAGATAATTTTTCTCCTAAAAATAACAATATTTTTTCTCTTTCATATATGCTAAAATGTTTATATCTTTTTTTCATAAATTAATTCCTTTAATGTTTGTTGTCGTAACTACATTATATCGGTTTTTATGAAAAAAGGTCTTTTTTTATTTCAAGTGGTCGACTTGAAATGATTATACACCTATCATTTATGTCTACGATCAATAATAATAAATTAAGGACGAAGAAAATAATTTTATTTTTGCCCATATATTATAATATATAGACTCTTATCCATAACTATGTATACATTCAATAATAAAACATCAACCAATAAAAAAAGACCACATCAGCGATCTTTTTTTATTGGTTATTTCCCATCTTTTAAAGCTATCCCTATATATTTTTTCAATGTTATAAAATATACTCTTTTAGACACCTTTCTTAAATTATATAAAAATTCTTTTGGTATATCTTCATATTGAGAACATAATTGCAAAGCTTTTTCTTCTATTATCAATTTTTCAAAGTCATCTAATCCATGATAATCTTGCATAATATCATGTTTTGGAAGATCTTCAATAACATCTTTTCTATTCGTTACTTCTGGATTTTTCAAATGTTTTCTTGCTTTTTTTAGTTGCTTTTTACTCTTTAAAGGTTTTTCCCTAGTTATTTGATTAAATAATGTTAGATTATTTTTATTGGATTTTATCGCATTTCTATCCATCTTTCTTAGGTTTCTCAATATTCCATTTATATACTGGACTAAAGTTGATTTTATTTCCGAGTTAAGACGTTTATATAAAAGGTTTAATATATCAATAGCTACCTCTTCTCCATCTTCCCTTGTAATCTTTTTAAATTTATTATCTACCCTTTTATTCCAAGCTTTCGAAACAAATATATTTCTTTTACACTTAATTATCTTACTTTGTAGTTCCTCTGAAAAGTCTTTTAATCTTTCTTTTACATCTTCAGATAGGTTAATTTCATTAGTTTTGTTCCTATCAACCTTTACAGTAACTACCTCAGCATCTATTATCTCATTATCATCTCTTATTTCTATCTTTTTTATCTTGTCCTTTATTTTTTCTTTAGTTAGAAATGATTTTTCTTTTTTAGCTTTCTTAGCAGCATTTACTGCATCCCATTTGCCTTTATATTCAACTTGCTTTTCTTGTCCATTTAGATAACTAGATATATGACAAGTTCCGTCTTTATCTTGATTAAATCTATAGTTTATATAATAACTATCCTCTTCAGCAATAAATTCAGAATTAAAATATTCCATATATCCCAATTCTTCTAAAAGTAAAAATGCTTTCTCAATTCTCTTCAAAACCTGCTTTACCCTGCTCAATACATAGATCCTTTTCTCACCAGTTTTATTAATTCTTTCTGTTTTCTGTTCCATTTTTAATGGAATTATAGCTGCTAAAGTTCTCATATTTATAGAATCTTCTTGTTTAGAATACCTAATTTTACTTATATACTTATAAATTCTAGCAGCAATAGGGTCTTTTTCCATTATTTCTATAAGGGCTTTAGAGTTATATTTTATATACCTTTTATCTTTAATTTTATTTCTAATATTTTTATTCAAAGTTATTTTATAGAATACTTTTGTTCCCACTTTAAGTTTTTGGTAGGTAAGAAGTTTAAATTCCTCATCTTCAAATTGATAGTTTCCTAACTTACTGTGGTTAGATACTTCAAACTGATATTCGGTACTTTTTAAATTTTTTAGCGCCTGAGCCACTTTGGTATAATAATTTCTATTCATCTTATTTCCTAAAAAATTAACTATAAAATCTGAAATTTCAAATTTTATATACTCATCTGTATCATTGGTTTCTTTTTTCAACTCATATAAAGATATCAAATATGTATAAATTTTTTCTTCAAACATAGATGGTTGGTATATTTTATCTTCTGAATTTTTAGCAACTAGTGTACAATACATAGTCACTCCTAAATCTTCAAAAGAATATTTAAAATTTATTTTTTTATTTTGTTTTTGAGGGGTAAAAAATGGAAAAACTATCATTTCTATTGGTATATTTATTATATTTTCTTTTAAATCTAAAAAATTTCCAGTTTCTTTTATCACAACTTCTCTAACTTCTATTTCAGGAAGTTGACTCATTTTTATATCAACTTTAGTCAAGTCAGTCAACAATGATCCGGTTTTATTTAAATTAAATTCATCTATTAAACCTACATTTATTTCCTTCGACATAACTCCTCCATCAATTTTTTGTCCATTAACAATAATAATCCTAAGTATCATACATAATATCATCAAAACTAAATAAATTCAATTTTTATTTTTGACGGTATACATATTATTTGTTATATTTAATAGGCATATCATTCTTTTTACTATATTTTTTTAAATTAAATAATAATCATAAAAAATCACTTTTTTAATATTTTAATAAAATAGCAATAAAATATGTATACTAACATTAATAATATCTATCCTCCAACTAATCTTAATAATATTAGGATTATAAAAAACAACCATTGAAAATAATAGCCTTTAACTATGTATATGCACAATAATAATTGTATTATATTGATTTTATTGAATTTACTGAACTTTAAGCTGCCCCTATATATCTAATCCCTTTAAAATTAATGAATTATTGTTATGTACACACACAATAATAATTTATTCCTTTAATAAACTACGTATTTATTAGATTTAAATTATCCCTAAAGATAAAAATTCTTATATTTAAAGGTCTTCAGGATGTGTATACTTACAATAATAATAATAATAGGTTTATTGCTTTTCTAGCCCTTATAAAATATAGAATTTTCTTATAACAAATATTAACTTTACTTTTACTACATCTTACAAAAAACAAATACTCTTTTGGTTACTTTTATAAAAAACTTATTAAAAATTATCTTGACAAAATATAACTTATATATTAAAATAATAAACTGAAATGACAGTTTTTTAAAAAGCAATATTAGGAGGTGTAAATCAAAGATGGCAAGCAAGAGAACGTTTCAACCAAATAAAAGAAAAAGAAAAAAGGAACATGGATTCAGAAAGAGAATGGCAACTAAAGCAGGAAGAACTGTTTTAAAAAGAAGAAGAGCTAAAGGTAGAACGATATTGTCAGCATAAAACCCGGTGTTTATATTCACCGGGTTTTTAAAAATATTTTAAGGAGATTTTATGTTGAAATTAAAAACTAAATCTGAATTCTTAAAAGTATATAACCAAGGAGAAAAACACTTTGGTTATTTTCAGTTGATCTATTTAAAAAAAAACAATTTAAAAGAAAATAGATTAGGAGTAGTAGCTAGTAAAAAAACTGGCAATGCTGTTTGTCGGAATAAATTAAAAAGACTTTTTAGAGAAAATTTTAGAGGACAAAATAAAAATTTAAAACAAGGTTATGACATAGTATTTATTGCTAAAAAAAATGCAGGAGAAAAATTTAAGATTTTAGAATTATCCATGATAGAAAAAGATAGTATAAAAATTTTTAAAAGAGCTAATATATTTCTATGAAATATATTTTAATATTTTTTGTAAGCTTATATCAATGGTTTATATCACCACTCTTAAAAAAAAATTGTAGGTTTGAACCTACTTGTTCTAGTTATATGATTTTAGCAATAAAAAAATACGGAAGTATAAAAGGTTTATATCTAGGTCTTAAAAGATTATCAAAATGTCATCCTTTTTCCAAGGGTGGTTACGACCCGGTACCTTAAATTATGAGGAGGAACAAAGTTGACAATACCCGGATATGGAGCACTTCAAGGCTTTTTAGAAAGTGCAATAGAAATAATGTACAATATTTTTGGAAATTATGGGTTAGCCATAATTGGTATAACAATTTTAATTAAATTAGTTTTGTTACCACTTACTTTAAAACAAGATAAATCAATGGGTGCAATGAAAAAGCTACAACCAAAATTAGAAGCACTTAAAGAAAAATATAAAAATGATTCACAAACATTAAATCAAAAAACAATTGAACTATATAAAATAAATAAGGTAAATCCAGCAAGTGGTTGTTTGCCCATATTATTACAAATGCCAATATTATTTGCACTTTTCGGAGTTTTAAGAAAAACAGGAGCAGATGGAGGAGTTATAGCAGAGGGGTCTAAATTTCTTTGGTTAACTTTATCTCAACCAGATCCGATTTACTTATTACCATTATTAAATGGTGCTGTATCTTATTTCCAACAAAAATTAATGAGTGCAAGTCAAGGATCTTCCAATCCACAAATGAAAATGATGACTTATATGTTTCCTGTAATGATGATATTTATCTCATATAAGATGCCATCAGGATTACAGTTGTATTGGTTCGTATCGAGTTTAGCTTCAGTAGCACAACAATATTATATTATGAGTAGAAGGGATGAGACATAAAATGAATTTAACTTATCAAATCAAAGCTAAATCAAAAGATGAAGCTATAATTAAAGCTGTAGAAAACCATAATATTGATCAAAACAAAATTGTAGAAATCATTGAGATTTCAAAAGCAACTTCATTTTTTGGTTTTTTTAAAAAAAATGGAGAATATCAGATTCAAATGGAAGAAACAACTAAGATAATAGAGACAAAAATAGAAAATATAGTAGTAGAAAGGGCCGATGAATTATTAAATAATATGGGTTTAGTTTTAAATGTAAAAGTTTTAGAAGCTCGAGACCATTATGTTTTAATTAATTTATCTGGTGAAGATAATGGAATAATTATAGGGAAAAAAGGTAAAACTTTAAATAGTTTTGAGTACCTTTTAAATTCTCTATGCAAAAGTGTAAAAGTAGAAGTGGATGTAGAAGGATTTAAGGCTAAAAGAGCAGAAACTCTTAGAGATTTAGCTAGGAAAATGGCTGAGAAGGCATTAAACACTGATAAAATAGTAAAATTAAATCCAATGCCACCAAGAGAAAGAAAGATAATTCATGAGATCGTAAACAAATATAAGGAACTTGATACTTTCAGTGAAGGTAGAGACCCTAAGAGATATATTGTGATTAAAAGAAAAAGAATGGGGTAAAACTATGTTTGATACAATAGCGGCAATATCTACTCCTAGAGGAGAAGGTGGAATAGGAATTGTTAGAATGTCTGGAGAAGATTCTATAAATATTCTTTCGAAAATATTTAGACCGATATCTAACAAAAAAGTAGAAGAATTAAAAAATTTCACTATTAATTATGGACATCTATATTTAGGTGAAAAATTAGTAGATGAAGTAATGGTTAGCATAATGAAAGGTCCTAAAACTTATACTAAGGAAGATATAGTGGAGATAAACTGCCACGGTGGATATCTTATGACTGAAAAAGTATTGGAGTTAGTTTTGTCTAGTGGGACTAGAATTGCTGAGCAGGGTGAATTTACAAGAAGAGCTTTTATGAATGGAAGACTAGATCTTACTCAAGCAGAAGCTATAATTGATTTGATTCACGGAAAAACAGAAAAAAGTTTATCTCTTTCGTTAGATCAACTAAGAGGCGATTTAAAAGATCAAATATTGCATTTAAAGAAACTACTTTTAGATGTAGTTGCTCATATAAATGTAGTTTTAGATTATCCTGAGGAAGGAATTGATGATCCGTTGCCAGAGGGATTAGTTGATAACTTAAAAGAAGTTTTAGAAACTTCTGATAGATTATCAGCTTCTTATAATCAAGGAAAAATGATTAAAGAGGGCGTTAAAACTGCAATAGTTGGAAAACCTAATGTAGGAAAATCTAGTTTATTGAACTCTTTATTGAAAGAAGAGAGAGCAATAGTAACTCATATTCCAGGAACAACAAGGGATATAATAGAAGAGATTATTAATATAAAAGGAATACCACTTATCTTAGCTGATACAGCGGGAATAAGAAATACAGATGATATTATTGAAAGTATTGGAGTGAAAAGATCTGAGAAGTTATTAAATGATGCAGATTTAATCTTATTTGTTGTAGATGGTTCTAGAGAACTCAGTGAAGAGGATCTTAGAGTACACAACAGTATTCATGGTGAGAAAGTTATAGGAATATTAAATAAGATAGATATAGAGCAAAAAGTAGATTTGTCTAAATTAGATAAAGTGGGTAGATGGATTGAAGTTTCAGCTAAAGAAAATATTGGTATAGCTAAAATGGAAGAAGAAATATATACTTACATTGTATCAGGTAAAGTTGAAGACTCGTCTGAGACTTTAGTGATAACTAACATTAGACATAGGTCTGCCTTGGTTAAAACTAAGGAAGCTATAGAAAATATATTTAAAACAATAAATATAGGGCTACCAATGGATTTAATAGCTGTAGATTTAAAAGAAGCTTTGGACACACTATCAGAAGTAACTGGAGAAATCTCATCGGAAGATGTTTTAGATCATATATTTAGTAATTTCTGTGTAGGAAAATAAGTTATAAAAAAAATATGAAATACTGCAGATATTTCTGCAGTTTTTTTTCTTTTAATATTAATATCTGGTATTTAATGTATAAATATAGGAATGAAATGTATACAAACAAAAATAAAGTTAGAAAAGGAGAACTTATGAATTATGATGTAATCGTTGTAGGAGGAGGACATGCTGGATGCGAAGCAGCACTAGCCTCAGCAAGATCAGGATTAAAAACAGCTTTGTTTACGATATATTTAGATACTATAGCTATGATGTCGTGCAACCCTTCCATAGGTGGACCAGGAAAAAGTCATATAGTTGCAGAAGTAGATATGTTAGGCGGAGAGATTGGAAAACATATAGATAAATATAATTTACAGTTAAAACATTTAAATACTAGTAAGGGACCTGCAGCTAGAATAACTCGTGGGCAAGCAGATAAATATTGGTATAGGGTAAAAATGAAAGAACTAATAGAAAACACTCCGAATTTAGATAGTATTCAAGGTACAATAGATGACATTATTATTGAGAACGAGCAAATAAAAGGAATTATCTCAGACCTGGGAATAAAATACGGAGCAAATTCAGTAATATTAGCTACTGGAACCTTCTTAAAAGGAAGAATAGTTATTGGAAATGTAAAGTACCCTGCAGGAAGAATAGGTGAAAAATCTGCTGAAAAACTATCAGATGCATTAATTAAAAATGGAATAATACTGAATAGGTATCAGACAGCTACTCCTCCAAGGATAGATATGAGAACTGTAGATTTTAGTAAGATGAAGGAATTACACGGAGAAGATCATCCAAAATATTTTTCATTGTTTACTAAGAAAGAAAAAAACAATAATGCACCTACATGGCTGACATATACAACTCCTGAAACTATAAAAGTAGCTCAAGAATTATTAGAATATTCACCAATAGTAAGTGGGATAATAGAAACACACGGGCCAAGACACTGCCCATCACTCGATAGAAAAGTATTGAATTTTCCTGAAAAAACAAATCATCAAATTTTCTTGGAATTAGAATCTAAAGAAACAAATGAACTATATGTAAACGGACTAACAACAGCTATGCCACCATTTGCCCAAGAGAAAATGATGAGAACAATAGCGGGGTTAGAAAATGCAAAAATAATGAGATATGGCTACGCTGTAGAGTATGATTATGCACCGTCTTATCAATTATATCCTAGTTTAGAAAGCAAAAAAATCAAAAATCTTTATTTTGCAGGGCAGATAAATGGAACTTCTGGATATGAGGAAGCTGCGGCTCAAGGGTTTTTAGCAGGGGTAAATGCCAGTAGAAAATTATTAGGAAAAGAACCTATTATAATAGATAGAACAGAGGGTTATCTAGGAGTATTAGTCGATGATATAATACATAAAAAGACTCCAGAACCATATAGAGTATTACCATCTAGAGCAGAATATAGACTAACTCTTAGATTTGACAATGCATTTATGAGGTTACTAGATAAAGCTAAAGAAATTGGTATTGTTTCTGAGGACAAAATTAAATTTTTAGAGGAAGCTAGAGAGACGGTGAAATACGAAGTCGAAAGAATAAACCAAATAAGTATCACTATGAAACAAGCAAATAAAGTTTTAGAAAGTGTAGATGCTAAGGACAGATTTAGTAAAGGAGTAAAATTATCTGAATTGTTAAAACAAAAAGAAATTACTTATGATTCTTTGGGGTTGATTATAGATATTAAGGAGTTGCCAACATTTGTTAAAAACCAAATTGAAACCATAATTAAATATAATGCATTTATTGAGAGAGAAAAAACACAAATAGAAAAATTTAAAAAATTAGAGAGTATGAAAATAGCAGAAGGATTTAAATTTGAAACAATAACAGGATTATCTAATATAGCCAGAGATGGGTTAGAACAGATAAAACCATTATCTATAGGAGAAGCGACAAGAATAAGTGGAGTAACAGGAAATGATATAGCAATACTTATTACGAATTTAGAGAATATGAAATAAATTCTTAGATTTTGTTTTAGATATTACATATTAACAAATATGTATACGAACAAAAATAAAGTTAAATCATGTTTTCTTAAAAATATTTTGTATGATATAATTTATCTAGGAGATGGAACTCTCCTTAGATCTAGGATCTAAAACTACTGAAAAAAGTTAATGGCTTCTACATCAATACAATTTCTGTATAGGTGTAGAAGTTTTTTTATTATATATTTTTAGGAGGAAAATTATGTTGAATATTTTAGTTTCATTTTTGATTTTATTTGTAGGTGGAGTGATAGTTGGTAAATTAGTTGAAAAAGTATATTTACCCAAATTAATAGGTATGATTGCTTTTGGTTGTTTGGCTAATGTATATCTAAAAATAATAGATCCTGTAGCCATAGAACTAGGAGGAATTTTAAAAAATCTAGCTTTGGTCATAGTATTATTAATAGCAGGTTTGGGTATTAGAAAAAAACAAATAAAAAAAGTAGGAAGAGCAGCAGTGTTGCTCAGTTTAATACCTGTGTCGGTAGAGGGATTAACGATTATGTTTTTATCTATAAAAATACTAGGACTTCCAACTATACAAGCTGGGATATTAGGATTTATAATAGCGGCAGTGAGTCCAGCGGTATTGGTTCCTGCTATGGTGGACCTAATAAAGAGAGGTTTAGGAGAAAAAAAAGCTATACCTCAAATGCTCCTTACAGGAGCTTCTGCAGATGACAGTGTAGCCATCGCTATGTTTACATCTTTCATGGGGATGTATTTAGGTACTAGTAGTGGTGTTTTAAAAAATTTGATAACTATACCAATTTCTACAGCAGTTGGAATAGTAGTGGGAGTTTTAGTAGCTGTAATAGCTGGCGAAATATCTAAAAAAATAAAATCTGAGATCTTTCAAACTATATTGGTTAGGAGGAATGGCGGTTGGAATGAGGATAATTGAAACTATATATAATCTAAGGTACTTTAATTCTCTTTTAGGAATAATGGTAGTAGGTTATGTAATAACTAACTATTACCAATGGTTAAGAAATAATATAATGGATGGATTGGGAAAGGTGTGGTCTATAGGAGCAGTATTTTTATTCACATTAGTAGGAACAGCTATAAATCCATCACTTGTTGGAAACATATTTTACATAGGTAGTATGATAGTTTTTATATCCCTTATGGTCAGGTCAACTGGTGTTTTGATAGCTTTGATAGGTACAGATTTAAATCTAAAAGAAAGATTGTTTTGTGTGATAGCTTATCTACCTAAAGTAACTGTTCAATCTGCTAAAGCTGTATACCTCTTCAAATGGGTGTTGTAGGAGGAGAGTTGATACAAGCCATGGCAATTTTAAGTGTAATTCTAACAGCACCAATAGGAGCTATTGGAATAAGATTAAGTGCAGATAAATTATTGGAAAAATGAATTGATTTAAAAAAATATGTTATCAATGTTTCATGTTAATAACATATTAGTTGGGTATTTGTGAGTCAATAAAATTAACGATAGTTGAGGTGTGATTTTTAAAAATATAAGAAAAATAAAAAATAAATAAAAACTTGACGAAAAGTTGTAAACACGGTATACTTTTTCTTGTCCGCAAAGGAAAGCTAAAGTGACCTTAAGCGAGACAAATAATAGGACATTAGCAATTAAATAGAGAAAGAATGTGTAAATTAAAAACTCAATTGTCGTTTAAAACTTTGTTTTAAACAATCGATTAAGGTGTACAGTGGAAAGAACCACTATAAAAATATATTGAAATTTTTTATTAGTTTTATACTAATAGTAGATGGAAAGCTAAACTTCA
>NZ_JBAHZY010000060.1:0-8506 GCF_037132775.1 Psychrilyobacter sp. | reverse complement strand
AAAAAGGTATATTAATTTTTATAATAACGATAGAGGACATAGTTCTTTAGATTATGAAACACCTGCTAAGGTATATTTTGGTACTCAAAAAATTGCTTAAGTTTTTTCATAAACTGTTTGACAAACACGACCACCATAAACATCCTGTTACTTGGAAAAATAATGAGACACAACCTATAAACACCACATATTTAAACAATATAATTTATATATAGTTGGGGAAGTGGATAGAATCTTTGGTATCACCCATATAAAGCCTTTAAAATAAGGGTTTAGAATGAATTTTTATCTATTATTATTTTTTTAAATCTTTTAATCCTTAAATTCCCTAATTATAGCTTCCAACAATTATCACATTCTAGAAATATTTAGTATAAAATTGACTTAGAAGAGGTTTATTGCTACAACACAGGAGCTCTTTTTATTCAACTGACTGATACCTTGGGATAAAAAAAAGATGACTCCTGTAGAATACAGAAATCATCTTTTAATTGTATAAATTTTAAAATACCTCTAATTTGTTTTTTTTCAGAGGCCATGCCCAAAGAGCCAGATAGATCCCAGAAAAAACTATCAGTTTTATAAAGATATTATCTAGATAAAAACTTCCTCCCAGGGCTAGAGCTGTACTTATAACAACTTTAAACTTAAACTTCACTATATGAGATAAGTCTAACTTTATGTACTTTTTATTGAATGTAATGTATAACAACATAAAATTAACCATGGATGCTATAGCTGTTGCTAGTGCTAGACCCCTGTGCTGGAACTCTTTTATCAATACTGCATTTAAAATGATATTTATTATTATAGATATCACACTAAATATCACAGGTCTTTTGGTATCTTTCATCCCGTAGAATGCACGACTCATCAAATGTACTGCTGTGTAGAAGAACAACCCCACCGAATAATAGATCAAACTCTCAGAGGTGATCTTTATAGAGTTTTGTGTAAACTCTCCGTGACCTAAAACTAATTTTATTATATCTTTCGCATAAAATATCAAGGCCCCCATACTAGGTATGATTAAAAATTGTAAAAAATTCAGTCCCTTTTGAAGACTCTTTTTGACTATCTCAGTTTCATTGTTTGAGACAGCCTTAGACAGGGTGGGATAGATTACTGTTGCTATAGAAATACCAAATACTCCTAGAGGCAAATTATATATCCTCGTAGCATTTTCTAGTGCAGACACTCCACCACTAGCCAGGTGAGATGCAAAAAACTGATCCACTATACTATTTATCTGCCTGGCAAATATCCCAAATAGCATAGGTATCATCAGGATAAAGATTTTTTTTAGATCCTCATCTTTCAAATCTATCTTAAATTCATAGTTTTTGACTATCTTTATAAAGGCAGGTAAAACCACTAAAAATTGTAATAACCCTCCTACAACTACTCCCACAGCCATTGCCTTTACACCATATTGTTTACCGTAAACCATTATACTGACTATTATGGCAAAGTTAAAAAATAGTGAGGTACTTGCAGGGATCAAAAACTTTTTAAAGTTGTTTAATATAGCAGAAATCATTCCGGCTAAGCCTATAAATACAAAATAGACAGCCATTATTTTTAGGAGTCTAGAAGCTATTACCTTGGTTTCCTCTGAATATCCTGTCACAATAAAATTTATTATATTGTCGGAAAATATAACCATAAGGATGGTTAGCAGACTTGTAAATATAAATAATAGATTTAAAACTGAATATATCAGAGTTTTAGATCTCTCAGCTCCGTATTTCTTTTCCTTATCGTTGTAGACAGGGATAAATACCGTCCCTAAAGCTCCCTCTCCTAATAATTGCCTGAAAAAATTGCTTATCTTAAAAGCACTAAAGTAAGCATCGGTATATTTGGTAGCGCCAAAATAATAAGCAATAAGTGCTGT
The DNA here is from genome assembly GCF_037132775.1 of Psychrilyobacter sp. Lineage (GTDB taxonomy): Bacteria > Fusobacteriota > Fusobacteriia > Fusobacteriales > Fusobacteriaceae > Psychrilyobacter. The sequence goes on along the minus strand of NZ_JBAHZY010000060.1, from coordinate 6,609 downwards.
TCTAACCAGTCCCAAAACTCTACTGGCTAAGGTAATTATCATAATTAAAATGCCATTTCTAAACATCCTAGATCACCTCACAAGGAGTTTTTAGTCTTATTCCGTGTTCTAATATCTCAATGTCATCATCTTTGTATAATTCCAAGAGGGATAAAAACAGATATATCAAATGAAGTCTGTCCACAGCTTTAGAGAAGATATTCTCTAAATAAACTATCCTTCCTGTAGGTAGACTCCTCCATAATTTTTTTTTTTCCTCTTCCAGGTCATATTTAATATCAATATCGATCTCATATACATCTGTATTCTCTATATATTTAGAATAGATATCAAATATCAAGTTCGCACTCAAGTTGGATAGATCAAAATCTGTATTTGGAACTTTTACTATATTTTTCCCCTTAGTGAATTTAGTATAAGAAACATTGTATTCATTTTCTAATTCCCTTATTTTCCCACTTAATTCTTTAAACAATTTATATTCTGCAAGTTTCTGAGAAAGGGCTTCCTCTTTTTTCTCTTTCTCCCTCATATTTAAGATAGATAGTGCTTTTATTTCTAGTAATTCACTGGCTACTCCTAAAAATTCCACCTTGATAGAGACACTTTCTTTTCTAGCGTCCTCTATAAGGGAAAGATATTCATTTATAAGGGTACTTATTTTTATCTCTGTTATCTTCATCTCTTTTTTTTCCAAAAGGTGGAGCAGAAGATCTAGTGGACCTTCAAAGTTTTCTAATTTAATATCTAAGTTCATTTTTACCTTCTTTAATTTTTATTTTGTAGGTATCCCTTCCAGATTAAAACATCGTTGGCAATGGCTGCCTTTAGTTCCTCTATGGATTTAAATTTTTTTTCAGACCTAAGATGTTGTATCAACTCCACAATAACTTTTTTTCCGTATATATAGTCTGAAAAATCCAATATATGAGTTTCTACACTAAGTTCTCCGTCTTTTAGAGTTGGATTTCTACCTATATTTACTACACCATCATAGACTTTATCATATCCCTCTATCTGCACTCTGGCTCCATATATCCCAAAGGGAGGATAGATCTTGTCTATTAAGTCTAAGTTTGCTGTAGGAAATCCTAATTGACGTCCATACTTTTTCCCATGTACTACATTTCCTATTATAAATAAATTATATCCCAATAGATTTTTTACCCTGTCTAATTCTCCACAGCTTATAAGTTCCCTAATTAAAGTGCTACTTATCACTTTTTTCTCCGAAATAACAGGATTTGTCTTATTTACCTCTATCCCGCAGGTTTTCCCCATCTCTATCATATCATCAACAGTAGCTGCTCCTCCTGCACCAAATCTAAAATTAAATCCTACAAATATTTCACGAGTTCTGATGGTCTTTAATATTTTTAAAAATTCTAATGGTGTAAGATCTGAAAATTTTTTATCAAATTTTTGAAATATAACATAATCTACTCCTAATTTTTCTAAGAGGTGGATCTTCTCCTCCTTTGAGTTTATTAATTTAGGAGCTGATTTTTGAGACATAAAACTTTTAGGATGTTTATCAAAGGTAAACACCACTGATTTTCCGCCTATTTTTTTTGCCCTTTTAATTGCCCCTTCAATTACATTTTTATGACCTTCATGTATTCCATCAAATGCTCCAATCGCCACACATAGATCGTGATTTTTCTCCTCTAACTGAAATATATCATCTATGATCTTCATACTATACTCCTTATTATTTTTCTTCTTGTTCCTTTAAGTCATTATAGATCTTTTCTATTCTCCTGAATCTATTTCTAACTCCAGATTTGCTCAAATTAATAAGATCTCCTAATTCATGGAGAGAAAATTCTGGATTCTGTAACCTTAGCATAGCCATCTCCTGTAGTACTGTGGTCATAGAAGATAGACCGATTTCTCCATCTATATACTCTATCATTAGTACATGTTTTCTTCCAGTATTCAAAGTTTTAGTTTCATTGGCCACTTCCCAGTTTATCTCACGAATAGTCTTATTTTTTATTTCTTTCAACATTATTGTTTCTTCGTATTTAAAAAACTCTTTGAGTATTCCTACCGCTACCAAAACATCCATAATATCCTCTGAATTTCTCAAATATATCAAGAATTTATTCCTTTTAGTTGTTTTAAAACACCGTTTACCTCTGAATTTTAAAAGCAGATAGAGTTTATCAGCTACCTCCTCAGAGTCTATAAAAAAATCAATTGCATATTCTTTTTCCGGGTCTTTTATATATCCACAGGCTAAAAATAACCCCCTGAGAAAACCATTATATAGATCCTCTCTCTCATCTAACTGTTCTTCTATTAGCCTAAAAGAGTCTAAAAATTTATTATATCCATTCTGATACGGTATAGTTACCACATACACCTTATGTTCCCCTAGCTTTTTACTAATAGAATACTTTATAAATGTTTTTAATTCAGTTAATTCTGTAAAGAGTTCCACTACCCTCTCTGAAAGGGGGTAGTTTTCCAAAGTTATCTCAATTTTTTTTTCATAAAATGCATTCTTTGAATAAAGTATTCCGTAGATCTCAGCCAATTTTTCATCATAGTGGCCTATCTCTTTACTAAAAATTTCATCTTTTATCCTAAACGTATATGACATCTTCACTCCTATCTATTTAGCCTCACTCCAATTATAACCCATAGCTACATTAGCCTTTAATTTCACATGATCTAGTTTTACAGTTGTTTCCATTATATTTTTTATAAGTTTTGCATATTCTTTGATTTTATCTTCTTTCACTTCAAAGATCAGTTCATCATGAACCTGCAAATTCATCTTTATATCTTCTTTACCCTCTAGTTTTTTATTTAATTCAACCATTACTACCTTCAAAATATCTGCTGCCGTCCCTTGAATCACAGAGTTTACTGCCATCCGTTCAGCCTGTTTTACAATGTTTTTATTAGTAGCATTGATCCCGTCTATCGTTCTTTTTCTATCATATAGGGTTCTTACAAATCCATCATGTTTAGCACCTTCTATTATTTTTGTTTCTAGAGCTTTTACCCCTGGGTATTGGCTAAAGTATCTAGAAATATATTCTTTGGCTTCATCGAGGCTTATTTTTAGTTCACTAGATAATCCAAATGCTGTTTTCCCATAAATTATACTAAAATTAACGATTTTTGCCAAAGATCTTTTTTCACGACTTACTTCTTCGTCTTCTGCTAAAGAAAATAATTTTCTAGCTGTGAGATCGTGGAGATCTTTATCTTGCTTATAGGCAAGGATTAGGGTTTCATCTTTACTTATCTCAGCTAAAACTCTTAGCTCTATTTGAGAATAATCGATAGCCAAGAGTTTATATCCATCTTTTGCCACAAATCCCTGTCTGATTTTTATGCCTTCTGGTGTTTTCACTGGAATATTTTGCAGATTCGGATTAGATGATGACAGTCTTCCTGTTGCCGTTCCTGTCTGATTAAATGTTGTATGTATCCTGCTGTTTTCGTCAACTAATTTAGGAAGTGCCTCTACATAGGTACTCTGTAATTTAGCTAATTTTCTATATTCTAAGATATCTTTAGCTATCATTTCGCCATCCCTATCTCGAAGTACTTCTAGTACTTCTACTCCTACTGATTCTTTTTTTACCTTGGATAATTTCATCAGTTGAAACAATACTATTCCCAGTTGTTTAGGTGATGCTATGTTAAATACCAAGTGGTTATTCAGGAGTTCTTCTAAGTCAGCCACCTCTATTTTTTGCTCATATGCAGTATATTCTGATTTTTTCTTATAGTTAAGTTTTCCTAGCTGAAGAAGGGTATCTCTAATCTCCCCTTCAGTTAGTTCCATCATATTGACCTTGTGTTCCAGACCTTTTTTCACTTCAGCTTTGATCTGAGGAATTATCTCATCTAATTTAACAGCTAATTCTGCTTGATATTCCTTAAAATAATCCAAATCAATCAAGATTCCTTCGTTTTCCATCTTATATAAGACCTTAACCAGATCCATCTCGATCTTGTATATTTTTGTTAACTTATCTCTACTCAATTCTTCTAGAAACTTATCACCTGACCTATATAGAAACTTAGCTCTGACTTCTAAGAATTCATGCATATCTTCTAAGTTCATCTTTTCAATGGATTTTTCCTTTAAAATTTCATTTTGTGTTTTTAAAACTTCACCATCTCTATCCAGGACTATACCTTCAAACTCTTCCTTTGTATGGTTGGTCAAAAGATAGTTTCCTATAAATATATCACACTTTATATTTTTAGGATCTATCCCTAATTTTAATAATTTTTTATAACCATAGACTATATATGGTGTGTCTAATTGAAATAATGGCTTTAAAGCATCTAAGGTTATCTCAGTTGTTATGAGAGCACTTGGATTCAAAGAAACATATTGGCTTCCCTTATCTGTGATAAATATTATTCCGTTTTCATTTGTAAAAAGTGCCACCTGACTAGATTCTTTTATCTCCGTTTTTAATTTTTCTATCCCATCTAGATCAACAACATTACTCCTTTCAAACTCTTTTCCTATTAAAATCTCTATTTCTTTTTTTTCATTCTTAGAAAAATTTCCTTCTATCTTTTTTTCTAAGGTTTCAAATTCTTCCACTGTTATAGATGCAGTATCTATAACTTTTAAAATTTCTTCTAAAGCTTTTTCAAGTTCCAACTCTCTTTGAGAATTTGTCTCTTCTAAAGTCTCTTTTTCTGAGTCATCCACCTCTTGAATATTCAAAGTTGGGTTTTCCTTTTCTTCTTTTTCTAATTCTAAAGTAAATCTTTTTATATAACTTTTAAAGTTTAATTCCTTACACAGTTCCACTAGCTTACTCAAATCTTTGTTATATTTCATATCTTTCAAATTAAAGTTTAGGTCGATATCTGTTTTTATCACTGCCAATTTTCTGCTCAAAAATGCCAGCTCCTTATCTTCGATAATATTTTTTACGAGACCCTTTCCTATTCCAGGTATTTCACTTAATTTTTCCACATTTTCATATATCCCTTCTAAGTTTCCATATAGATCTAACATTGGAATTGCTTTTTTAGGACCTACTTTTCTCACACCTGGTATACCATCACTGGAATCTCCAATAAGTCCAAATAGATCTGGAATTAATTCTGGTGTCACTCCTAGTTGTGCCACTACATCTTCAGGGGTTCGGAGAATTCCAAACCTGCTCTTTCCATCGCCCTTACCTAAGAGAGCAATATTTATATTTTTATCCAAAACTTGGGAAAGATCTTTATCTCCAGTGACTACATAGGTTTCTATCCCCTCTTCTGAAAGTTCCTTTGCATAGGTTCCCATGACATCATCAGCTTCATGGCCCTCTATCTTTACTTTTTTTATGTTAAATACATCCAGTAGTTCTTCAATTCTTTTTATCTGTAAAGTCAGATCATCCGGCATGGGTTTTCTATCTGATTTATATTTATCATAAATTTTAGTTCTCTCCAAAGATTTTCTGCTTACATCAAAAGCCCCTATTATATATTCAGGTTCAAATTCTTTCAGTACTCCTAGAAGTGTATTCAAAAATCCAAAGGTTGCACCGGTAGGTTCTGAATTTGTTCTAAGGTTCATATGTGCATAATATGATCTATACATAATTGCACTTACATCTAATAATACTGCTTTTTTCATTTTATTTTCTCCTTATATTTTTTCATTTTAATTTTTTTTGGGATTCTATGAAATATATCATATTATTTTATTCTCAATTAAATAGATTTAATCTTAGATTTAAATAATATTATTACTATTTATTATATCATAAATTATTTTTATTTAGATTTTATTTGTAGATTTCATGTATTTTATTTGTTTTTATTATCTATGTTTTTAAATTTTATATTAAGTTAATTATCGGACTTTAAAACATATAAAGTAATTATAATATAGTACATATGTTTTCTATAAAAAGAAAACATATCTATTTCAAAAAAAACATTGATTTTTGTAAGAAAATAGATTATAAACTTACTAGTGACAAATTAACAACTTAAACGTTTATAAACAAAACAATATAATCAAAAGGAGGATTAATAATGAAAAAGTTTGACTACATGGAAAAATTCGGACATGAGCAATTGGTGTTCTTTCACGACAAAGCTACTGGATTAAAAGGAATCACTGCTATTCACGATACTACTTTAGGACCTGCCTTAGGTGGAACAAGATTATGGAACTATGCTACTGAGGATGAAGCTATTGAAGAATGTTCTAAGACTTAGTAGAGGTATGACATATAAGGCTGCCTGTGCTGGTTTAAATCTTGGTGGTGGAAAAATTGTTCTTATTGGAGATCCTAAAATAGTTAAATCTGAAGCTTATTTCAGAGGATTAGGAAGATTTGTTCAATCTTTAAACGGTAGATATATTACTGCTGAAGATGTTAATACTACTACTAAAGACATGTTATTCCTAGCTATGGAAACTGATCATGTTGTTGGATTACCTGGAAAATCTGGAAACCCTTCACCTGTTACTGCATGGGGAGTATTTGCTGGATTAAAAGCTACTTTAAAAGAAGCTTTCGGATCTGATTCTGTAGCTGACAGAACTTTCGCTGTACAAGGTGCAGGACAAACTGGTTATTTCTTAATCAAATACTTATTAGGATATGATTT
>NZ_JBAHZY010000034.1:0-9017 GCF_037132775.1 Psychrilyobacter sp. | reverse complement strand
ATTACTGCTGGTGCAAAGAAATTTAACAATAGATTTGATTTTATTCCTTCTTTTGGTTTTATATCAGTTAACTCCTTACCAAGTAAAGGTTTCGCAGTGTCCCACATAACCTTTCCAGTTTCCCTTGTCCTTGCTTCTGCCGCTTTCATTGGTCCAAAGGTCAGGTATAATCTTCATTGCTATCAATCCAACCATTACTATAGAAAATATGCCATAAAAATTGAATACCCTGCTGGATGAGATATAAAAATACTTATATGAAGTTTCTAGGTTTCAAGAATTTCTTCAATGCTAAATCCTAGAGTGTCCACAGTTCTTATAGATTCTTTCTTATAATCTGTCTCCATTAATTTTGAAGCAATATTAATAACTTAGTGAATCATCGGAACAGCTAATCCAAGCTTTTCAGCTAAATCAGACATAAATACAAGTCCATAACCTACATCTTCAGTTAAATATCTATTATTTAATGTATCTGGTGCTGTTATACTTTTAAATCCTGGAGCACTTGCATAACCATATTTGTATGATGCCTCAGTCATATATCCTTGTAACACTCCTAGTTCTGCATCTGGAATAATTTCCACACCAAGTTTTTCTGCAATCATAATTCGCTCCACATCAACAGCTTTAATAAGTTTACCTACTGATGGAGTAACACCCTCTTCATAGAATAATAACTCACCTTTCGAACGTTCAATCGCATCTGCATTCAGCAACATTACTGATGGGTGGATTACTGGATTAGAATTTTGTAACATTGTCTGCATTACATTTTTTGCTTTTTGTGTATGAGGATATACAGTTCTAAAAGCTTTGATAGCATTCTCTCCTTGCTCCTTTGGAATAGTTGATAAGAATAGTCCTCCTTTTAATTTAAGAAAAATTTTCACCACTCCCGGTTCAATTATTCTTGCAGCATAAGGTAAGGTGGATGATTCACAAATAGTGCAGGCAGATGCACTTTTAGTGCTCATAAAATTTTTTTTTGTAATTAATGCACCACCAAAAGACCCAGGACACACAACATAAATCTGATTAGGACTAATATAGTCTTTAATAGCATTAGCAAAAGGTTCTGTACTAAATGCAGGTCCTATAGCTAGTATCATATCCGCATCAATAACAGCCTTTTCAATTGAATGTCCAGAAGATGCTATTGGTGCAAATCCGCTTAATTCTCCCTCAACACTTACCCCACCATTTTTATTAATTGCTTCAATAATTTTGGGGAACTGTTCAAAATCAAACATTCTTACCTCGTGCCCAGCAAGAGACCAATCTGCTGCTGCTGCACATGCGCCATTACCCGAACCTAGAATCGCAATTTTCATTTTCTTTTTCATATTCTAATTCTCCTTAAAAAGTAATTAAACATTTTACTTGTATAAATTATATATATACATCTATAAAGGAATTCCTTTATAATTAAATTTTTAAAAATGTAAAAATTGGTATAATTAAATACAACAAAAAGTAGCCATGGTGAAAAAATACGCTTTATCGTAAGTGTCACAAGAATATGGCTGTAGCTTTTTTTAGGTTTAAATAAGTCCACTGAGTTCAGGGCTTTCTTATTTGCTGTATTTTGATTATAGGGTGTAATTATAAGGGGAAGTCTTTAGGGAGGCTTAGGAGGAGAATCTAATTTTAAATGTGAGTCTGAAAAAGAATTAGAGTCAATTGCTATTTCAATTCCTTCTTCTGTTACTTTGGATAATTTTTTTTAAAACAAACAAAATATGGTATATATTAATACTAACCTACTTACGTTATATATTAAAAAAATGAAATGGAGGTAATCGATCATGACAACTCAGAACTTTTATAATGAAATTTATAGGGAAATGAATTGCTCAAAAGAAAAAGGGTATAAAATAATTTTAAAAAAAGATCTTCAGAGTATTTTACTTATAAATATTAAAGGGAAGAATGGTTTTACTAATCATGAGAAAAAATTTAATTTTATTTACCTTAACAAGTCTTTCAGTTAACAATTTAGTTGCAAATATTGTATCTCAAGAAGGGAATAGAGCTAAAATTAAATTACGTGCTTTTTTTTATAGAAATAATAAAAATTTATGGAAATAATAAAAATTATGAAAATTTTAAAAGGAATTATCCTACCACTTAAGTTTAATTTTATCAATGGTCTAGAATGATAGAAACCATTCTGAAAGCCTTTCTTCAGATTCTCTTTATACTGCCATCCCTTTCCAGTATGACAGTATAACTTTAATAATGTCCTCTTTCATCTCAAATAGCTGATTCAGCCTAAAAAAATCCATAAGGTACCGAATAATTTTACACCTCCAACAGCTAGGACACCTCCTGCTGCCATTGCCAGAAAGTCAGCGAATTCAACCTTCCCATTCCCCTTACTATTCCACCATTCCTTCCAAGAACCAGCTATGGTAGCCATGATAATTCCCATGGGACCACTTCCGGTTATTAGAAGAGTAACAAAGGATATTAAAGCCCCTGCAAGTAGATGCACAATTTTATCTGCTCCTATCTTCATAAGCCCTCCTTGGTATAAGAAATTTTAAATTAGTAGTTATATATTGGGTGACATACTCCCCCACCTAGCCTATGAAAACGGCTTGAGGAGAGGGCTTCTTGGGAAGTGAGTTTTAAATACTAACTCATATTTACCAAGCTCTATGGGTAAGCCCTACCCTGATATATTTTAGTAAGCTAGTAGTTTTTTTCCTTCTGTAAGTATATTGTAACGAGCATTTAAGTCACGATCTATCGAAAGTCCGCATTCACATTTATATATTCTTTCATTAAGTTCAAGAGTTGATTTTACTGCATTACAAGATGAACAAGTTTTAGAAGAAGAATAATACCTATCTATTTTAATAACTTGTTTACCTGAAAATATCGATTTATATTCAAGCATATTAACGAGCATACCCCACGCATTGTCAAAAGTATGTTTAGCTAGGTTTTTTATCTTCATAGATTTAAGATCTAAATCTTCAATACAGATTGCATTATATTTTTCTATAAGTTTCTTAGATAATTTATGAAGATAATCGGCTCTTAAATTTTTAATTTTTGAATGTAATCTACCCACTTTTAATTTTTGTTTATACCAATTATTAGAATCTTTGGTTCTTCTAGCTAATATACGTTGTTCTTTAGCTAATTTATCTTGATATTTATTATAGAATTTCGGTGCATGACCTCTTTGGTTTTCAGAGGAAACAAATAATTCTTTGGAAGAATAATCAAGACCAATTATATTATTGTCGTTAGGTACTGGTTTTAATATCTAATTGAAATTCAGTCAAAAGGCTCACATAATAAGCCTCACTAGGTTCACAACTTATGGTAGCTGATTTAATTTTATGGTCTTGAGGTATCAATCTATGAAGTTTTATCTTAAGACTCTTGAGCTTAGGAAATTTTAATCTCCCATTTTCAATTCTGATAACATTATTAACATTATTAGTTGAATAAGATTTTCTTGTATTTCTTTTAGACTTGAATTTAGGGTATCCAGTTATTTTTTTAAAGAATCCTTGGAAAGCTTTATCTAAATTTTTTAATGTTATTTGTAGAGACATACTATCCACTTCTTTTAAGAATTCTAATTCTTTCTTTAAAAATGGGAGCTCTTTAGCTTGAGTAGTATATGTAGTGAATTTTTTTTCACCCTCATATAATTTGATTTTCTTATCAAGAAATATATTATATATTAACCTTGTAGAACCAAAAGTTTTACGAATTAATAGTTCTTGTTCTTTAGTTGGTAATATTCTAAACTTAAAAACTTTGTTATATTTTTTCATAGATTTTCACCTCCTACACATATGATATATACATAACATTATAACATTTATTGCATAGCTATTAAAGGAGAAAAATATATGAGATAGTGTCAAGATGGAATTAATTAGAAAACCTTTGCTATTCATCTCCCTCTTAATAGAAGAAGGAGTTTTTTAGCAAAATTAAGATAAAGTTTAATAAGGAGTGATATTTATGTTGATTAAAAATAGAGACAATATTTCTAAGCACCTTCGTGACATTTGGAAAAGAGCCGACCTCACCAGGATGGATAAGATCGTAGGAACAAACCTCCTCTTAGAAGAATATGAAAATTTTGAATTTTCAATAAAAGACTATGCCGGGCATTTAAAAATATCTACATCTACCCTTAAAAGATCCATCGATCATTTAGACAGGTCAAGAATATTGGAGAGAAAGAAAAAAATACCCTTAAATAGGGGAATCAGGTACAGATATATATTCGACTGCAATAAGATCTAAAAAACAGTGATTTTTACCCTAAAAAAGAGTCTCCTGTGAGCCTATAAGGCTCACCCATGATCCTTATAGGCCCACCTATGGTCCTTTCAACTTTTAACCCTCCCAACCCTAGTATTCCCAGCCCTTTAAATGAGGCCGTAGTTTTAGATTTAGCGATCCCATAGGTATAAGTTGTAGGGACATCTTCTCCTAGCCCTCAGAGGGGAAATGAGGGCGTATTCCAAACTTTAAAGCTAGTCCTAGTGTATCAACTCAAATTCCTCACAGACTACTAGCATATCTTCTGAAAATTCTAGTCCTTCGCTCTTTAATGCCCTGGTAAAAAAATCTACATGTTCCTTTCACCAGTATTCTAAAGATTTATCTCCCTCTCCTTCCAAATCTTGCAAACTCCTCACTTACTTCATTGAAGGGTGCAACACTTACTTTTTTCGTCTGAATAATACACTGAGCTGCCTCATCCCAATTTTTAACTATACTTATATCTCCTACTTCGGGTAATTTATCCCCCTCTATTTCATAGGAATAGCATAATCCTGCTGTAGCTCTTTTTATTCCCTGTTTAACTAATCCTGCCAGTTCATCTGCATCTCTTTTATTATCACAGAAACACCATGAAGTATACTTTTCATCTGTATTGTCTGAGTTTTCACCTATTGATTTCAAGTATTTTTCCCACATAATTTCTACTGATTTATTCTCTGAATCCATATTTTAATTCTCCTTGGTCGAACTCTTAACTTTTCAATAAATATTTATTCAGCTTAATATAGATCTATAAAAATTTATTTTTACAATATTTTCATCATATTCATAACTATTGTTGCTGAATTTTGTGCCGTAATTTTTTCAAATTTTTCATAGCTTATAGTCGCTTTTCCGTCTGCTTTATCAGAGATACTCCTTATCACAACGAAAGGCACATCATTTATATGAGACACATGCCCAATAGCTGACCCCTCCATCTCCACACAGTGAGGTGAATATCCTTTTATAATTTGTTCTTTTAATTTAGTATCATCTACAAAACATTCTCCACTTACAATTCTTCCTAAGTGATAGGAGCTAGTTATTACATCACTATTTTCAAAAGCCTTCTCTGCAGCTTCAATTAATTCCCTATCCCCTTCAAAATACTCTTGATGAGGAAACCAATTTTTCATCTGCTTTTTTCTCACATCATGGTGGGTCACATTGCTTGAGATAACAATATCACAGACTTCAACATCTTTATGTAATCCTCCAGCAATACCAGTATTTATAATACCATCAATTCCAAATCTATCGATTAATACTTGAGTGCAGGAAGCTGCATTTACTTTCCCTATCCCGCAAGATGTTATAACCACATCTTTTCCATATAATTTACCCACGTAAAATACAAAGCCTGCGATCTTTTCTTTCCTCTGCAGTTCTATATTACCTAATAACAATTCAACTTCTATATTCATAGCACCTATTATTCCTATTCTTTGCATATTTTAATTCTCCTTCACTCGTTTAAATTTATACAAATCCCTTCTTGGAATTTCACCCTATAATTCAATAATATATTGTAATACTCTCTCACCTGTGTCCTCATCTATAAATGAAGATCTTAATTTCCCCTTATTCTTTTCAATTATCCTTACTGAACCAATGTTTGCCTCATCACAAGTAATCAATAAATTATTAAGTCCTATCTTACCGGCTTCTAATAAGCCCATCTTTAAAATTTGATTCCCATTGCTCTCTCTTCTTCGAGTCAACAAGCCAGTAACTGCTGCATGGAACCCAACCTTCTGGTAACCCAATCCCCAATTCAACATCCTTTAATTCATCTATATATAATTTAAAATCAATTTCCGCATTTTTATCTCTCCTTACTCGGAAAACACCCCTTACCTCTTTAGGTAGGGGATGAATGTGAGTAGCATCAAGTAGATGCTTAGTTTTTTTAAAAATTAACTTGTTTCTAATAACAAAAAAGCTATACTAATCTATGGACATTAACAATTGAATATATGAAGTTAGGACAATTAATCTGTTGTCCTGTAAAATATTCACAGTAAACGAACCATTTTGAGAATAGCGAAAACCAAGCTTTGACGCTCAAAGTGATATACAGCTATCTGAAACTATCTAGTAAACTAGAAAGATGATATATAAAAAACTGTAAATTCAGGGTAGGGCTTACCCATAGAGCTTGGTAAATATAAGTTAGTAATTAATAACTTACTTCCCAAGAAGCCCCCTCCTCAATCTGTTTTCATAGGCTAGGTGGGGGAGCATGTCACATAGTTCATACGTTTCTGATCCACTCTTTTTTATTTCCTTAACATAAGTCAAAAAAGAATTTTCATAATCTTTATTTGGTTTAACTAGTCTAATATTTGCCATTTTTTTACTCCTTCAAGTAACTTTTTAATTTTTTTCCGATATTAATTTATGAGTCTTAGATATTAATCCTTCATAAAAACCTATTTTTTATAAAACTTCATTTAATGCTTTTTGATTATAATCTCTATATTTTCGTCTGCTGATATTTCTACATAACCTCCTACAGGAAAAGTAAGGTGCGGGGTAGTGTGTCCAAAATCTGCTCCATAGATAATAGGCATACCTTTCAACTTTGCCTTTGAATTTATTATTTTTTCAAATAAGCCTTCTTCCATCTTTGATTGCATTTGAAACCTCCCGAATACTATCCCTCTAACCTTATCAAAGTTTGGCTGATGAATCAAAGACTACAGATCTCTATCAAATGTTTCAGGTGAAGTCATCTCATCATCTTCTAGAAAGAGTATTATATCCGTTAAATCCGGCATAAATTCTGTTCCTTGTAACAGGTTCAGCGTACATAAATACCCCCAATTATTTTCCCTTCTGCCCTTCCCTTTCCCAATGATTTATAGCCATTGTTTTTATTAAATATTCTGACTTCCTGATTTAAAAACCAGAGATCATCACTCCACATTTTTGAAGGATCTATCTTATATTCATCCTTTGAAAACAAACACCTTTTAAAGTATTCAAGGGTATAATCAAACCCTTTTTTCATCCCAAAAGTAGAATAATGGGGTTCGGAATATGTGACCAGGCCAGTTTTAGTATAGATAGCATTTGAAAGAGCCGTTATATCTGAATATCCACAGAGTATTTTAGGATTATTTTTTATCAGATCATAGTCTATATATTTTAACAGTTGGTTTGAATTATATCCTCCTATTACAGTTAAAATACACTTTACATTCTTATCGGAAAAAGCCTCATGCAGATCCGCTATCCTCTCCTCTATGGAAGAAGACATAAAATCATCACTGGCCTCACAGTTTTTAGAAAACGTTACCTTTAACCCCAATTCAGCAAGACATCTATTTGCAAAAATTCTGGTCTCTTCCCCTATCAGCTTTAAGCTTCTTGCTGGGGCAATTATCCTTATCTCATCATTACATCTTAATTTCTCCGACATTTTCATCTAAACCTCTCCTTCTTTTATAAAATTTTGTATAACCTCATTTCAAATCTTGATCATTTATTTTTTTCCTGCCTTTAGGATTAAAAAATTAGGCTTATGAAAATCCTGTACCATCTTTGGGATGAGCTTTATATCCTCTATACTGGGTAATGACTCTAAGGCTTTCTCTATTTGAAATCCGCATTCACTCAGTGTATTTATGATCTCTGCAAAAGTTCTGTGATATTTTATGACACCATCAACAAACCATATCACCTCTATTTTTTAATAACTGTCTAAAATATTATTCCCATCATAATATCTGCTTCTAATTCATCCTTGGAATTTTTAATCCTCTGCCTCATCTTTCCCTCTATCTCAAATCCTAAACTCTCATAAAATTTTAATGCTTTTTGATTACTTTCTCTGGCAATCAATTCCATCCTTGAAATTCCTTCTATTTTTTTTCCTTCCTCCATGAATTTCAAGAATATTTTTTTACCAATTCCTTCTCCATAAAAATCAGGAGATACCACTATGGTTATATTTGATAATACATGATCAAAAACTCTAAGCCCAATTTTATATCCATGGATCTCCCCAACTACCTCTCCATCTTTTTCAGCCACTATCAAAACTCCATCATCCAAAGCATTCTTTATAAATCCTTCCACATACTCTCTAGTGACTTCATCTTCAAGCCTAGCTATTCCACCCTCTATTTTGGAGACTTTTTTATATAGTTTATATACCTTATCTATATCATCTATTCTTCCTTTTCTGATATTCATCTCTTAATTTACCTCCATTAATTTATGTTTGTTACTCTTAATATTTAAACCTGACTTATATCTATCCTTTTATTTTTAAACCTTAGCTTCCCCTCTGTATATGTTTTATATTCTATGGCTTCAAATGGACAATAGTTAATACACCTAAAGCAACCTTCACAGTAATCATCCCAAACAACTTTGTCTCTTACTTTTATATTACCCACAGGACACCTCTCCTCACAAAATCCACACAAGGTACACTTTTCATTGGTTTTAAATCCTCTTTTAGCTCCTCTAAAATGCCACATAGCTAATTTATAAATAGGAAGAAGTAAATAATATTCAAAACTCCTACTTATTTTATTTACTTTCTTAGTTTTTATCTCTGGCGGTGAGTCTTGTCAAGCACACCACCACATATTTTCAAGGAAAACTTCATTTGCAGTAAAATAATTTAATACTTTTCGCGGTCTATTTCTAATTCTTTCTACAGTTCTTTCTAACTCATCATCTGGTATTGCTGAAAA
>NZ_JBAHZY010000055.1:0-10013 GCF_037132775.1 Psychrilyobacter sp. | reverse complement strand
AATAGAATTTGAAGAAAGATTAAAAGGACATTTATAAAAAAATAGGTAAATGAAAAGGGTACCAATTAAGATACCCTCTATCAGCTAAGAAATGTAATTTACACGTAATTTGGGACAGACCCTCTACCTGAGTGTGGTTTTTCTCCCATGTTATATAAAATTAATTTTAGGTGATTCAGTGTTATTTTATTCGTTTCTCAGAGCATCGATAGGATTTAACATCGAAGCCTGTTTGGCTGGATAAACTCCGAAAATAAGTCCTATTAAAGTGGAGATAATTACGGACATTCCCACTATAGTAGGAGATACAATAGGCTGAATGCTGATAAAATAACCTATGATATAGGAGAGGACATATCCCATAAGGATTCCAATCCCTCCTCCAATGAGTGACAGAAGGATTGCTTCTGTTAAAAATTGAAATAAAATATCATTATTTTTAGCTCCTATAGCCTTTCTAATCCCTATCTCTTTTATCCTTTCTGTAACACTTACAAGCATGATATTCATGACTCCAATCCCTCCTACAAAAAGAGAGATACTGGCTACAAAAATAATAAATATATTCAATGTTTCTAGGATACTCTTTAATTCACTTCCCTTAGAGACTTTCTCCTCATATTCATATATATCAGAATGATTTCTACTTTCTAATTGTCTAATGACATCTGCTAGAACCTGTTTACCATTAGTTGGATCTTCTGGCATGACTACGACAGTCTCATAATTTTCTGTTCCTTGTAAACGCTCCATCTGAGATAGAGGTATCCTAGTAAAGGTAGGCATTCTAGGTGCCAATCCAATTTCATTCATAGTAGCGTCTGGATGTCGAAAAACACCTACTACAGTAAATTCTTTGACTATGTACAGGCCTTTAAAGTCTATGGTTACTTTTTCCCCCAATGAAGATTTATTTCCAAATAGTTTTTTAGCCGTAATATGATCTAAAACTATAACAGGAGTACATTCTTCATATTCCACGCTCAAGATTGGTCTACCTTCTATATACTCAACCTCATCAACCTTCTCATAATCAGGGGTAGTTGAATCGACGACAGCCATTCTTCTAATCTCTTTTCCTAGATTATTCCTAATATCAATTCTTTCACGAACACTAGCTGTTATGGCCATTATTCCATCCACATTCTTCTGTATATATTCAATATCTTCCTTTTTCAGGGAATAGATACTTTTATATTCGTCGGCATCTTCATCTACAGTTATTTCATATACACCAAATCCGCTGTTAGCCAGATTACCAGTTATTTTTTTCTCTCCACCCTTACCTATTGCAGACATAGCTATAACCGAAGAGATTCCAATAATTATTCCTAGCATAGTCAGGAGAGATCTCATCTTGTTACTGATTAAAGATTGTATGGAACTCTTAAATATCTCTATAAAATTCATGATCAATTACCTCGTTTTTTATTAATTTCCCATCATGGAATCGAATAATTCTTTTACAATTTTGACCTACGTTATCCTCATGGGTGACCATGATTATAGTAGCTCCCTCTCTATTAAGCTTTTTAAATATCTCTATGATCTCTGCTTCAGATGCGGAATCTAAATTTCCAGTAGGTTCATCAGCCATAATGATTTCTGGTTTCACAACTAGAGCTCTAGCTATGGCTACTCTTTGACATTGTCCTCCTGATAATTCATTAGGTCTATGATTGGCTCTATTTTCTAAGCCCACACTTCTAAGGGCCTCCATAGCTCTTTCTTTTCTTATTTTTGCATTTACTCCACCATAAACAAGTGGTAGAGCTACATTTTCCCAAGATTTTAATTTAGGTAAGAGATTGAAAGACTGAAATACAAAACCTATTTTTTTATTTCTAACTTCTGCCAATTGATTATCATCTAAATTTGAAGTATCAATTTTATCTAATTTATAAGTCCCAGATGTAGGAGTGTCTAAGCATCCCAGAATATTCATCATGGTAGATTTTCCACTGCCACTATGTCCCATGATAGCTACAAGTTCACCACTTTTTATAATATATGAAACATCATCCAATGCTTTTAGATTAATATCACCAGTTGTATAGATTTTATCCAACTGGGATATCTCTATGATTGTCTCTCTATCGCTATAATTTATATTATCAGTCATTAATTTGCCTCCCTTCCTTTTCCCTGTCTACTCCCAATTTTAACTTCCTGGTTTTCTTCCAAAGCAATAAAAGGATTTTTTAGGATAGAGATTCCCTCGGGCAGGTTAGCTATTATAATCATACTGCTGTTATTTTCTTTTATTTCAACATAATTTTTTCTTATATTTTTTTCTGTATTTAAAACAAATACATAATAGCCCTTCTTATCTTCTAAAATAGAGGATCTCGGAATAGATATAGCATCATCTATGGAATTCACAATGATATCTACAGATGTATTAAATCCAGGTCGGAGTTCTTTGGGTAAATTATCTATAGTAATTTCTACATCTACATAAGCTTCTGTGTCGGTGTCAGTAGAACTATTGTTAGAAGAGTTTGATTCTGTAGCAGATGAAAGGGTAGAAATATTACTTACAATACCATGAAGTTCATCATCATAGGCATCTGGTCGAATCTTTACATCTTGACCTAATAATATCCCGTGAATGCTGTACTCCGGCACATTGGCAACAACGATAAGATCTGATAGGTCAGCTATTTCAAATAACTCTACCTCGGTATTTACCCTGTAATTAGCTTCTGCAACCATAGATATGATTGTTCCATCAAAGGGACTTTTAATTTCATCTAACATCTTAGACGATTCCTCTTGGAGGCCCTCTATATTTAATTTAGATTTTTCTATGTCAAATTCTATATCCTCTATCTCTACTTTGGTAGACCCTCCTATTTGAAACATGGAAACAGCATTTTTTAGATTTCTCTCGAATTTTTTTAGATTTATTTCTTCTACTTTTAAGTTTCTAATAACAGTATGTTTGTCTTCTGGATCAAACGTCATAATAGTTTCACCTTTTTTCACATAATCTCCAGCAGTATAAAAAACTTCATCTACCTTGAGAGATCTATCGACATATATCAACTTGGTATCCCTTGCCTCAACTACCCCGTCAACTTCTATGATCTTTTCAAATGTTGATTTTTCTACATTAAATACTTGATATTCCTTGGATACTACCTCCCCTTGAGAGGTTTTATAATAGGCAAATCCTCCTCCTATTATGACTAGAGCTATTATTCCAATAATAATCTTTTTCATCTTACCTCCTGTATTTCATCTCATATATAAATGCGGTCAATTCATTTTCTTTTATCTCGAGTTCAATGGAACTAGTGATATATTCTTCATATTTTTCTATATAATTTATATAGGTTTCATTTCCTTGCTCATAGTTTAATTTATAGATATTGTATGACATCTCATCTACTTCCTCTTTGAGTTTTAGATTTGTAATTTCCTTCACAAGGGAGTTATATTCATTGAAATATTCATTTTTTTGATTTTCTATATTTTTCTCTAACTTTTCTTTTTCCATTTGAAGACGTTCTTTATCTACTTCATAGGTTGCTGTAGTATCATCGTATTCAAATAAAGTTTTATTTATACTAAATCTTACTGACCATTCATCGTTTTGAACATCATAAAAAGTTCCTGCATAGAGGTCTGGCCACTTAGTATCGTATGCTGAATATTTTTTATCCTCTTCCACTTTATCTATAGATAGATCTATATTTTCTAACGATCTGTCACCGATATTATTGATATCCTCACCATATAATTCTTCTAATTTTGTATATTTTATTTCAGAATCGATTTTTAGATTAAATACTGTCTCAAAAGTTTTTTCTATTTGAATTAGGTCAAGGCTTAATTGATCTATATCATTGTTTAAGTTTCCTAAACGCATCTTTGAATATTTATAATCCAACTTAGAAGATTGCCCTATATTAAATCCCCTTTCCAGCTCAACTGCATCTGCTTCTAAACTAGGCAATAAATTCTTTTTTAATTTTAATTCTAATCTTGCATCCATAAGAGTTTCGTATGTATCTATCAGTGATAAAGTTTCCTCCTCCATCCTATCATCTTCAAAATTTAATCTAATGATCTCATCGATGGTAAATAAATTTCTATTATATTTCCTTTCCCCATAAAAGATATCTTTTAAGTTCTTTTCCAAACCAAATAACTGCTCATCATCATTATATTTACTTTCATATTTAAAGAAATCATATGAAGCAGATATCGATCCCGTAGAACTTTCTCCATCTGAATCACTTATAGATTCACTGCTTCCCTTGATATCTATTCCATCTCTGTCTATCCTATCTATTTTTTTGTCATCGATGGACAGCTGTTTTTGTTCTAGAACACGATATTTACTAGAATATCCATTTTGTTCTAGCTGTACAATAAGTTCATCCAAGGTTGTTCCATAGGATTGGGAGAATATGAGTAATGCTCCTACAAGTAGACCTATTTTTTTCAAAATGTTACCCCCTTTTTTAATAAAATTCAATAAAAATACCTACTAAGCTTAGTAGGTATTCTATTGCTACAATGAGTATACGACATCTTTGTGAAAATCCTGTGAAAATCCTGTGAAGATATATAAATATTACAGATCTTTAGTTTTTTATTAATTTTTTCCAGAATGTATCTCTATCATCTGTAATTATTATCATATTTTATATCTCTTTTGCAAATATACTGTCCACTATTTTTAACCCATCTATAGCAGCACTGGTGATTCCACCGGCATATCCTGCTCCCTCACCAATTGGATATAATCCCTTTGTACTGATAGATTCTCCAGCCTCATTTCTAGTGATTTTAACCGGTGCAGATGTCCTCGTCTCAGGCCCGATTAGGAGGGCTTCGTTAGATACAAAGTTAGGCATCTTTTTCCATTGGTGGAAGGCTGCCTTCATATTTTTCTTTATCACATCTGGGAAAAATTCATTTAAATTTTGAGATTGCATCCTCATTGAATAGCTACTTTTAGGCAGGGAAGTAGATTTTTTATCCTTCATAAAGTCTACAACTCTCTGTGCCACGCCTCCATAATTCCCCACAGACTTATACGCATCTCTCTCTAATTTTTCTTGATATTCCATCCCACTGAATAGGTGGTCACCAAATTCAGTGGCTTTAATTCCTACAGCTATAGCGGAGTTACTAAATTCTCCATCTCTTTTGGAATAACTCATCCCGTTGACTAAACTTGTATTTCTTTCAGAGGCAGCATTGACTATGACTCCTCCCGGACACATACAAAATGAGAATACTCCTCTGCTTTCGGCTTTGTTGTTAAATGTCATACTGTATGTAGCAGCCTCTAGGTTTTCGTGGTCAGCAAATTTTCCATATTGCATCTTATCTATAACTGCTCTGGGGTGTTCTATCCTTGTTCCCATGGCAAATGGTTTATTTTCCATGAATACACCATTTTTATGAAGCATCCTATAGGTATCTCTGGCACTATGACCTATGGCTAATACCAGATGTTCTATCTCCACTCTATCTTTTTCACCATGAGATACTGTATCTACACCAATTACTTTATTATTCCTTAGAATAACATTTTCAACCAGAGTATCAAAATAGAATGTCCCTCCCATCTGTATTATTTTAGATCTCAGGTTTTTGGTTACAACTTTTAGTATATCGGTACCTATATGAGGTTTATAGTCCCACATAATTTCTTTTTGAGCTCCGAGTCCCACGAAAGTTTCAAATACATGGGTAATATATTCACTCTTTACTCGGGTATTTAACTTCCCATCGGAATAAGTCCCAGCTCCTCCTTCACCAAACTGAATATTAGAATTTGTATCCAGGTCATCATCTGTGTAGAAGTTGTCTATGGATCTATCTCTTTCATCCACTTTTTTCCCACGTTCAAAGATAATGGGTTTATATCCATATTCACATAACCTCAGTGCTGCAAAGAGTCCTGCAGGCCCGCTGCCTATTATTCCTATACGTCCATCTAAATTTTTAGATCTTCTGAGTTTTATTAAAAGGGCCTTGGGTTTAGTCAGCCATCTATGTCCCTCTAAGTTTATCTCTTTTTTTAGGGTTAATTCCAAATTATATAAAAATTTGATCTGAGTTTTTTTTCTGGAATCAATGGAACGCTTTATATATTCTATATGGACAACATTGGATAGGTCTATCCCCTTCTTTATCAATTCATTTTTTATGGCACGATCTTGATCCTTTTCTATGGGTATCATTATATTATTTATTACAGCTTTCATTTTTCACCTCTTTAGTTAGTTTTACATATCATTATATCATATTTAAAATATAATCAATATTTAAAAGATTAAGATTTATTTATAAAGGATTAAAAAAAGTAGCCTAGGCTACTTTTTTTCTATTGACTTTATAATGTTGTTCTATGGTGGTAGTGTTTGTCAAACACTACCACCATAAACATAGAAGGCTTTTTTTTGACACAGATTACTATGGATCTAAAATCTAAAATATACGATTATTAAAATTATGTGTACTAGAAAACTTAATTTTAAATGTATTCACAGATTAAAAAACAAAAACCTTTACACTAAGCTCGCTAAGATTTTTTTAGAACACAGAGATTCACTGTTTTTTTTACTTTTTATTCTCTGTTAAAATCTACTCCTATCTGTATAATCTGCGACTAAAGCTTTTATATCTACAACTAGATCAGAAATTTTTAGTTTGTAAATTGTTTAATAAATGGACTTTCAGTTTAAAATCTAAACGTAAATTTGACAAAGCAAAAAAAAAGAGGTAGGCTCTTATTAGAAAGATATATAAATCTTAGAGACCGAGAGAAGATTAAAGACTGTCCTGTGAAAGGGATAAATTTTTTAGTCTTCTTTTTTATCAGATTTATAATTTTGGACGAGGTTAAAAAAGGCGCAATTATATCTAAAGGAGGTTTGTGGATGAAAAGGAAAAGAATTATAGGAGAATGTTTAGCTGAATTTTTAGGAACTGCTTTGCTTTTATTTTTTGGAGCAGGTTGTGTGGCAGCATTGGTATTGGCAGGCGTAGATATGGGACAATGGGAAATAAGTATCGTTTGGGGATTGGGTGTATCTATAGCGATTTATATCACAGGAGGAGTTTCTGGGGCATATATAAATCCTGCAGTAACTTTGGCAATGATGACATTTAGAGGGTTTGATAAAAAGAAGGTAATTCCTTATATAATTGCCCAAATGTTAGGAGCATTTTCTGGAGCGGGACTTGTATATTTCTTATATAAAAACCTATTTGTAGTTTACGACAAAGCTCATGGAATAATCAGAGGAAGTGTAGAAAGTTTATCTACAGCAGGAATTTTTTCTACATATCCGCATCCACAGATCGATAACTTTCAAGCATTTATAGTGGAAGTAGTAATAACAGCAGTACTTATGATGACGATCTTTGCAGTGGGAGATGACCAAAATGGAGCTCCTAAAGGACATTCAGCGGCTGTATTAATTGGTATAGTAATTGCAATAATTGGAGCATCTTTAGGACCTCTTACAGGATTTGCAATGAATCCAGCTAGAGACCTTGGACCAAAAATATTCACATATTTAGCAGGATGGGGAAATGTAGCATTTACAGGTGGCTTATCAAATCCATATTTCTGGGTACCAATATTAGGACCGATAGTAGGAGCACAGCTTGGAGCGTTAATATACGATAAAGTGATCACAAATAATTTACCAAAAGAAGTTTGTGATATAGAAAATAAAGAAGACAGTGAAGAAGAGATAGGAATATTTAAAAACTAAAAAACTTAGGAGGATTCAAAATGGCAAAGAAATATGTAATAGCATTGGATCAAGGGACAACAAGTTCGAGAGCAGTTATTTTTGATAAAAGTGGACATATTGTAGGTTCTTCTCAAAGAGAATTCACACAAATATATCCTAAAGCAGGATGGGTAGAGCACGATCCAATGGAAATATGGGCAACTCAAAGTTCAATGTTAACTGAAGTTTTAGCTAAAACAGGAATTAAGCCTGAAGAAGTAGCTAGTATCGGAATCGCAAACCAAAGAGAAACAACTATAGTCTGGGAAAAAAGTACAGGTAAGCCAGTATACAACGCTATAGTATGGCAATGTAGAAGAACAGCTTCTATCTGTGATGATATCAAAGAAAATGGACATGAGGAATATATAAGAAAAAATACAGGACTAGTTGTAGATGCTTACTTTAGTGGAACTAAGATAAAATGGATCTTAGATAATGTAGAGGGAGCCCATGAAAAAGCAGAAAATGGAGAGTTACTTTTTGGAACTGTCGACACTTGGTTAGTTTGGAAATTAACCAATGGAAAAGTTCACGTAACCGACTATACAAATGCATCTAGAACTATGTTATTTAATATAAAAGAATTAAAATGGGATGAAAAATTATTGGAAATATTAGATGTACCAAAATCTATGTTACCAGAAGTAAAGAACTCAAGTGAAATCTATGGATATGCTAACCTAGGTGGTAAAGGTGGATTCAGAATTCCTATCGCCGGGATAGCAGGAGACCAACAGGCAGCTCTATTTGGACAGGCTTGTTTTAAACCAGGGGAAGCAAAAAATACCTACGGTACAGGATGTTTCTTACTTATGAATACAGGAACAGAGATGATAGAATCTAAAAATGGATTATTGACTACTATAGCTATTGGAATAAATGGAAAGGTAGAGTATGCTTTAGAAGGAAGTGTATTTGTAGCGGGAGCATCGATACAATGGCTTCGTGATGAGATGGGACTTATTAAAGATGCTGCAGATAGTGAGTATTTTGCGAACAAAGTAAAAGATAGTAATGGTGTCTATGTAGTCCCTGCATTTGTAGGATTAGGATCTCCTTATTGGGATATGTATGCAAGAGGGTGTATTGTAGGTCTTACTCGAGGAGCTAATAGAAATCATATCATAAGGGCTACTCTAGAATCTATAGCATACCAAAGTAAAGATCTTATAGAAGCTATGCAAGAGGATTCAGGAATTAAATTATCTAGTTTAAAAGTTGATGGAGGAGCAGTTGCAAATAACTTCTTGATGCAATTTCAATCAGATATCTTAGATGCAAAGGTACTGAGACCTGAAGTAACTGAAACTACAGCTTTAGGAGCGGCTTATCTTGCTGGTCTTGCTGTTGGATTCTGGAATGATAAAGAGGAGATAACAAAAAAATGGAACTTAGATAGATTGTATGAACCTAAGTTAGAGGAAGAGAATAGAGTAACGATGTATAAAGGTTGGAAAAAAGCAGTGACTAGATCGAAAAATTGGGAAAACGACTAAAAAAAACAATAAAAAAGATGATTCCTGTATTCTACAGGAATCTTTTTTTTGCCACAGATTACACAGAACTTATACGAATATTAATTTTTATCATATTTAAAGAAAAAAATTAAATGTATTAAAACAAAAACCTTTACACTAAGCTCACTAAGATTTTTTTGGAGCACAGAGAACACGGAGGTTCACAGAAATAATTTTTTTCTTGAGCCTGACTAAGGTCTGACTTTTATTTGGAATCTTTAAAGCTTTTATCCCCCCCATTGACAATTATACATTGTACACCTTCAATTATTCTCTCTCATTGCTCTCCTGTGAGCTCCTAGAAACTTCCCCTTGTAGTTATACCCCTAGCATTGAAATACATCAAATAAGGAGGCCATAAAACCTTTGGTACTATTGGGATAGAGGTGTGATAAATAGTTTAGTCCGCTGAGAGGACTAAAAGGGTCACTCATTACCTTAAAGGAGTTTGAAAATACCCTTAAAGGTAGTAAAAATAGCCTTATTTTGCCCAAAAATTACAGTGATTTACAATAATGATCGAGACCTCTGTTTATGGTCAAGTAAAATGTCAGCGTTTTAGCAAGGGATAAAAAAACCATGGATTCGATCAAATAAAAAACACCTCCTACAAACTAGATTTCTCTAGGAGTAGGAGGTGTGATTTTAGTCTAGATTCGGGTCTGTCTCATATTTTGTGTAAACCTCCAAATTAGTGTAAACTACAATTACATTAATTTGGAGG
>NZ_JBAHZY010000009.1:0-10170 GCF_037132775.1 Psychrilyobacter sp. | reverse complement strand
AAAAGGTATATTAATTTTTATAATAACGATAGAGGACATAGTTCTTTAGATTATGAAACACCTGCTAAGGTATATTTTGGTACTCAAAAAATTGCTTAAGTTTTTTCATAAACTGTTTGACAAACACGACCACCATAATATACGAGTATTAAAATTTCTTATAACTAGAAGAAATTTTAAATGTATTATCTAATCTACACAGATTTCTAAAACCTAAACCCTTCATCACAAAGAAAATGGATAAAATTATAGCATCAGAGATCAAAGTTACACAACTAAAAAAAGGACAAATAGATTTTTTATCTCTTGCCCTTTTTAGACCTTGTAATATTTTGTATGTTAATTGAGCCGTGAAATTATTTAGAACTTCCTGATATAAATTAAATATTTCATTTGGTTCTTCTAATTTTAATTTCCTAAGATACATTTTCATTTTCTTCCCCTCTTTTGATTTAGTAATATTAGAGTATACTACATAAACAAAAAAAATAAAGACCTCCCAGCTGTAATAGTCACACAGCTAAGAGGTTTTTATTTTTATATTTTATTTTAAGGAAAGAAAGAAATGAAAAAATTATTATTTTCATTTGCTTATAACTATCAGACGTCTTTCAAGTAGAAAAAGTTTAAATTTTTATTTAAAACTATTGCTAATTTTGTTTCTAAAGCTAGAAAGGCAATTAATAACCCTGAAACGCATGGGATGACTTATCTTAAGCATTCTCATGGGAAGCACCAACTAGATTTTTGGGGCAACCACTTATATCCATAGTGGAGAGCATGTGAATGTCTGCTTAATTTTAAAATGGGACAATTAAACTTGCAATTTACCATAATTATAAAAAATTCAAAAAATAAAATATTTAACAAAAACTCCTAAGATTTAGATTTAAAAATCTAGGTCTTTTTTTAATCCTTCCCCATCCTTCCAGGAGATTCTCCGATTTTTTTTGACGCAGACTAGAATCTGACTTTGATTTGGACTTCTATCTGAAGTTTATAGTCGTTGAGCTTCAGCAGTACTTTTCCTGCAATGACGATTGTGACTTACTTAGCTAAGACAATTATAAATCTTCTTGACTTTCTTTGGTTCGTTTCTTGTGTCAAGACAAGAAATGAACCCGTATTAAAGAGGGACTCTTTAGAATCTGCTTCTATCTGCAACTAAAGCTTTTAGTTTTTTATCCTTATTTATAATATTCTCTCTTGAGTAAACTCATCAATATCTCATCATGATATCTGCCCTGCCTAAAAAGTTCTTCCCTCAAAACTCCCTCTCTGGTAAAGCCACACTTTTCATAACATTTGATGGCTCTTTCGTTAAAAGAATAAACACAAAGAGCTATCTTATTGATATTCATCTCCTCAAATATAAATTTAACCAGGGTATTTATAGCATCACTGCCGTATCCTTTACTCCAATACTCCTTATCTCCTATAAATATTCCGATGACTACCTTACTATTTTTCCAATCGACACTATTTACCCCACATCCTCCAATATATCTTCCCTCTAGAGTCTCTAAGGCAAAGGTATAGATATCTTTTACAGCGCTGATACCACTATACCATTTTTGCTCGTCTTCCAATGTATATGGATATGGGATTGCAGGCTGTAAATTTTTCCTCACCTCAAAGTCATTTAAAAATTCCTTAGCTTTTTCTATATCTTCCTTTCGATATGCCCTCAGTCGGACCAATTTACCTTCATACATCTTTTTTCCTCCCAAAAATAATTTTTTAATAAAAGTATACTCTATAAAATATGGATATTCCAAAAAATAATAATTAATCTTTTGGATAAGATGTTTAAAATAAAGTAAACAGTATGGATAAAGAAAAAATATGGTAAATTAAATTAAGTTTATATATTCTAATTTTAAAGGAGAAAAAGAAGGTCTTTAGTAGATTATAGATAAAAAGGAGGAGAATATATGAATTATTACTTAAAAGTATTGAGAAGTTACAAAGATTTTGATGGCAGATCTGATAGGATAGAATATTGGACATTTATTTTTGTAAATTTTGCAATAAGTATAGCAGTGGCTACAGTGGAACAAATCGTTTCTCCAGAAAGTGGAATCCTCTCTGGTCTCTATACATTGTTTGTATTTATTCCGGGAGTTGCAGTGGCTATAAGAAGGTTGCATGACACAGGAAAGAGTGGATGGATACAGCTAGTTATACTCATTCCGTTAGTGGGTTGGATCTGGTTTTTGGTCTTAATGGCTAAAGAGGGGGATCCTGGCATAAATCAATATGGATAACGCCTCAGAGAAATAAGATTTTAACAAAATATAATTTTTAAAAGGATGGATATTATGAAATGGGATAGATTACTGAATGTAGAATACTTTAGGAAAAAAAATAGAGAGGACCAATTGGATGAATTAAAGAAGGATTCTTCTAAGATCATCTTCAGTTCGGCTTTTAGAAGATTGCAAAATAAGACTCAGATATATCCTTTGGAGAGCAATGATTTTGTGAGAACAAGGTTGACTCACTCCATAGAAGTATCTACAATAGCACAAATAATAGGAAATAAAGTGGAGAAAAAATTGATAGAGATGAAGGCGCTTCCAGAAGGGAAAAAAGGGATGATTGAAAGTATCTTGAAAGCAGCTTCCCTAGTGCATGATATAGGGAACCCTCCCTTTGGTCACTATGGAGAATTTATAATCCATGATTTTTATACCAAATATTTTGCAGAAAAATTTGAAAATAATGTCGATTTTTATGGATATCCTTGGTCCCTCGAGGAACGGTATGATTTTGAAAAATTCGAAGGAAATGCTCAAGCTTTCAGACTCCTAAAAAAACTTCAATATCTAAGGGATGAAAATGGACTTAACCTTTCATTTCAAACTTTGGCCACAATAATAAAATATCCTAGATCATCTACAGAGGGATGTATAAAAAATGGAGACCCTAGTTATAAAAAATTTGGATACTTTTCCAGTGAAAAAAAATCCTTTGAAAAGATCTTTGATACTTTGGGGATAAAAAACAAAGATGACGAGATTGTACGTTATCCTTTGGTGTATCTATTGGAAGCAGCAGATGATATTGCATATACAATAGCTGATATTGAGGATGGATGTAAAAAAGGTGTTTTAGGGTTGGATATTATCAAGGAAAAATTATTTAAATATTGTGATATAGAAAATGAAGAGGAGAGGGAAATATTGAAGAGTCTGGAGGTCATAGAGGTAGATTTAGATTACCCAAAACCCTTTGAGATATCTATCCAAGTTGCAAGAAAGAAATTACAAGATTTTATGATGGATTCAGTTGTAGATACTTTTATAGAGTATTACGAGGATATTATGAAAGGGAATTATAGAGGTGAACTCTTAAAAAATTCCAAGGCATGCTGGGTAGAGTATGCTTTCCGTGAACTTTTAGAGATATTAATAAGTGAAAAGGAAGTAATAAAGTTAGAGGTTGCAGGTGATAGAATAATCAGGGTATTGTTGACGGAGTTTACAGATGCAGTAGCTTCACCTAACAGGGAAATTATAGGGACTAAGGAACAAAAACTATTTCGTTTGATATCTAGTAATTATAGGTTTTTAATGAAGAAATATCCAGATACGGAAAATAGACTATACAATGAACTACATCTGGTAACTGACTTTGTCTGTGGTATGACAGATAGCTATGCTCTAGATCTGTATCAGGCTATTACAGCAATAAAATATTAGAACAAGGAGTGATCTTATGGATATAAATATGATATTTTTTTTGAATGTAATATTTATATCTATGGTCAACCTTTTAGGGGGGACAGAAGCATTGCTTTGTTCCCTTTTGTTTATCCTGGGAGTTTACTTTAAAAGAAAAGACAAGACTTTAATAACAATATTGAGCGTAATAGCGATATTTTTGTATATAAATTATAATTTAAAAACCATGGATAAACTTAAAGTAAATAAAACCTATGAATTTCAAATAGACGTCATTTCAGATAGTGCTAAGATAATAAAAACAGATGGGAAGCATTTGAAAGTTAATTATTATCCTGTTTTGGATAAATTTTTCGAGGATGGTTCCTATAATGTTTTGGGAAAAATAAATAAAATAGATGATACCAGGGTAGAGTTAGAGATTATGAGTGATGAAAAGATAGAAACTACAATTAAAGATCTCTTAAATAACAAGGTAGAAAAATTAGTTTCTGCCTTTCCCTATGAATTTCAGAATTTTACTGCAGCAGTTTTACTGGGCAGAAAAGAGGGAATATCTCAGGAGGTCAGAGAAAAATTTAACTATACAGGGACCTCCCATATCCTTGTAATCTCGGGCTTGCATATAGGGATAATAATATTTTCTATATTAGTTTTGCTAAAAAATCTCCCCTATCAAATCAGGTATGGGTTGGCAGGAATTATCCTTACGGCTTACTGTTATGGGGTAGGGTTTTCTCCCTCTGTAATGAGAGCTTATATCATGGGGATATTATATTTAGTAGCTAAGATCTTCTATGAAGAGAGGGAGATGAAAAAAGCATTGATGCTGGCTTTTATGATATCTCATTTTTTTAACCCCTATGCCGTCAGGAGTATCTCCTACCAGATGTCCTACTTGGCTTTAGTAGGAATTTTATTTTTATATCCTAAAATCCAAGAGGAGATAAAAGAATTTATTCCTAAAAAACTAAAAAAAGTAAAGGCTATAGATTTTCTTACCTTAAGTTTTCCCATCCAACTTATCTTGATACCGATATTTTTATATTATTTTAGAGTTTTACCGCTTTTTTCATTCCTGCCGAATTTAATAGTGATCCCGCTGGGTTCGGTCATAGTTCAGATCTTGTTTATAGCACTTTTATTGTCTTTTATAGGCCTTGGAAATATCTTAATTCCACTGGGATATTATCTCTATAAACTCTTGATTTTTATAATAGATATATTTTATAAAATACCCTTTTTAACTTTGACATTTTATGTTAAAATCTCCTTATTATTATATATCTTTCTATATGTTATAATATCATTATTCATCCTGTTTAAAAGGGAGAAAATAAGAAAATACTGGTATATAGTTTTAGGAATAATCCCGTTGGTATTTCTAGTCTCGTCTCAGAGGACAGAAAAATTAGATTTGAAATGGATGAATTATAGAAGTACTCCCTATGAAGTCTTATTTTTAAAGAAAAATCCGAAAAGGAGAGATCTTCTATTGCTAAAAGACAGTGGGATAAATAAATTAGACTATATAGTAACCTCCTATGAGATGAAGAATAATGAGTTAAAGAAAGCATATCCCGATGCAGAAATTACTATCCTTGAGAAAGGCGAAATGATAAAGGTAGGAGATGAATTTTTTATAAATGAAAAAGGAAAGATAAAGATAAAAGAGAGGAAAAGATAAAATTTGTTTTTTTATCAATTAGTATAAAGTAAAAAGGAGTAAAAATATGAAAGAGTTCTTTGAAAATTTTAAATATGTAAATAGAGATATGCCCAAGTCTACCAAGGTTATCTATGGAGGGTTGGCAGGTTTAATGCTGATATTTCTGATAGGGCGTTTGATAAAAACACCAACAATCCTTATTATGATCGGAGTCCTTATGATCTCTATCATATTGCATGAATTAGCTCATGGAGTGGTGGCTTATCTAAATGGAGATTCTACAGCTAAACTCATGGGGCGTTTGACACTAAACCCTATAAAACACATAGATCCACTGGGTATGTTGTTACCCATCGGACTTATCTTGATGGGATCTTCCTTTGTCATAGGGTGGGCAAAACCTGTCCCTGTAAACTATCGAAACTTTAAAAAAGGGGAATTAAGTGTTTTCATGGTGTCGATAGCTGGAGTAGTGGTAAATTTTTCCCTAGCCTTTTTAGGGGCTACGATAATTAAATTTTTCCCAGCCTTATATATGAGCAACGATATAGTTCATATGGCAATAGGTTACTTGATCAGGATAAATTTAATTCTGGGGATATTTAACCTCTTGCCTATACCACCTTTAGACGGATCTAAGATCTTATGGAGTCTCGGAGGAGAATGGATTAAAGACCTGGTCGAGAATTTAGATAGATATGGATTTTTTATAATAATTGCACTCAGTTATTTAGGGATACTGTGGAAGATAATAGATCCAGTATTTAGTTTTTTAGTAAATCTTTTAAACCTGTATATAAGTCAGGGATAACTAAAGACTGAGAGATCAACCACAAATTACTCAAATGATAGGAAAAAAAATTAGCAGAAACAAATAATAATAATAATAATAATAATAAAGATTGGGAGTGTACAGGTAAAATGTTTTTTGAAATTACAAATTATATAGGTGTTGTAGCTTTTGCAATATCTGGAATGTTAAAAGGTTTGAAGTATAGGTTAGATATTTTTGGTGTGATTGTACTGAGTTTAATAACTGCATTAGGTGGTGGAATCATAAGGGATATGCTCCTAAATGAAGTTCCAGTATCTCTTATCAATGAGAGGGACGCATACTTAGCAGTGATTACAGCAGTGATCAGTTATCTTTTTTTACACAATAAACTTGAGGGTCGCAGTAGAATTTCAAAGTTAGTAATGATATCTGATGCATTAGGCTTGGCTGCCTTTGCCATAATTGGAGCAGAAAAAGGTGTAAATGCTCATTTAGGACCATTTTCTACAGCTGTAATGGCTACTCTAACCGGTGTAGGTGGTGGAGTGATCAGAGATCTATTGGTTTCTGAAATTCCATTTGTATTGAAAGAGGATCTGTATGCTGTCCTTTGTGCAGCGGGAGGATGTTTATATTGGTTTTTAGCTTTAGCCGATCAGGAGATGATAGCAAGGGAAAATTTAGCTTATGCAGTATTTATAGTTTTATTTATGATAAGACTGATAGCTATTAAATATAAATTAAATTTACCCAGTAAATTTAGGGAGATAAAGGATGAAAACGATAAAAAATGAAAGTATAATAGAATTTGAGATAAAAAAATCTAAATTTATAGGATATATCAAGCCTATTTTCGCGAAGAATGAGGCAGAGGAATTTATAAAGATGATAAAATTAAAACATCCCGATGCGAGACATAATTGCAGTGCGTATAAGGTCTTAGAAAATGGTCAGGAATACTATAAAGTAGATGACGATGGAGAACCCAGTGGAACAGCAGGAAAACCCATGGGAGAGATCTTAAATATACTGGGTTTGGATAATTTAGTAGTAGTAGCTACCAGATATTTTGGTGGGATAAAATTAGGAGCTGGAGGGCTTATTCGAAATTATGCTAAAACTGCAAAATTAGCTGTGGAGGAAGCCCAGATAGTAGAATGGAATCCTAAAATAAATGTAGTGATAGAATTTTCTTATGACAGATCTGTTCAGATAGATAAGTTGTTGGAAGAGGAAGAGGAAATTTCTAAAGAGTACGGGGAACAAATTCTCTATAGAGGAAGAGTTTCAGAAGGTGCTCTTGCAAAACTAAAGGAAATAAGGGGAATAGTGCTGATCGAAAGTTAGAGTTATGTTTATAACTCTAACTTTTAATTATATGTGGTAATCGTTTTTTTAATCTGAGTAATCTGCGACAAAAGAAAGTCAAGAAGGTTTATAAAGGTCTTAATAAGTAAGTTCAGATCGTTGTTGTAGAAAAAGTACAGCTGTAGCTCAACGACTATAAACTTCGTTTAAAACCAAGAAAAAAGAATTAGAGTCAAAAGTCTTACTTGAAAAAAATATTGAAAAAAAGTATCATCTATTAGAAGTAAAAATTAGACTTGGAGGGTGACGATGAAAGATTATATGAAAGAATATGAAGTATGGTTAAATTCACCATATATAGATAAAGAGGACAGAGAAGAATTAGCTTCTATAAAGGGAGATGAAAAAGAGATAGAGGAAAGATTCTATACTGAATTAGCATTTGGTACAGGTGGGCTAAGAGGATTAAGAGGAAACGGAATCAATAGAATAAATAAATATATGATAAGAAAAGCTACCCAAGGATTTGCAAACTATTTATTAGAAGTAGATGCAGAGGCTGTAAGAAAAAAAGGTGTTGTAATAGCCTATGACTGCAGGATAGGATCGGTAGAATATTCACTGAATACAGCTTTGGTATTAGCTGCCAATGGAATTCCTGCATATTTATTTGAATCACTTCGGTCTACTCCAGAACTATCATTTGCAGTTAGAGAATTGGGAACTCAGGCAGGTATAGTAGTAACTGCATCCCATAATCCGGTGGAATACAATGGATATAAAGTTTATTGGAATGATGGAGCTCAATGTGTAGAACCTCATGCAAGTGGGATAGTAAATGGTGTTACCGATATCAAAGATTTAGGAGAGATTAAACTTATTACTGAAGAGGAAGCTAAATCTCGTGGATTACTGATCATGGTAGGAAAAGATTTAGATGATAAATATATGGAAGCCGTAAAGAAGGAACAAATTATAAAGGATATTCCAAATAAAGCAGATTATAAAATAGTATATACTCCTCTTCATGGAACAGGAAAGGTCCCAGTACAAAGAGTACTCGATGAATGTGGATTTAAATCAGTATTTACAGTGCCTAGTCAAGAGATGCCAGATGGAACATTTCCTACAGTGGTATACGCAAATCCTGAGGACCCAGCAGTATTTAAATTAGGGATTGAGTTAGCGGACGAAAAAGGTTCATCCATTGTTATGGCAAATGATCCAGATGCAGATAGATTAGGAATAGCAGTAAAGGATAAAAAAGGTAAGTGGTCATATCCAAATGGAAATCAAGTTGGATTATTGCTGATGGAATATATCCTGAAATTTAAAAAAGATATTCCTTCTAATGGTGCAATAATTTCTACAGTGGTATCAACTCCCATGCTTGATGAAGTGGCTAAGGCTCATGGGGTAAAGATGTATAGAACATTGACTGGATTTAAATTTATAGGAGAAAAAATTAAACAATTTGAAGATAGTGTCTTAGATGGAACTTATGTCTTTGGATTTGAAGAATCTTATGGATATCTGATTGGGACCCATGTTAGAGATAAAGATGCTATTGTGACTACTATGATCTTATCTGAGATGGCAGCTTATTATGAATCTATTGGAACAAATATCCCGACAGAATTAGATAAGATGTATGAAAAATATGGTTGGTATAGAGAGGGCATCACTGCAGTAACTATGAGTGGGAAAGATGGAGCAGAACAGATCAGAAGTATCATGAAAACTCTGAGAGAAAATCCTCCTAAACAACTATTAGGTCAAGATATAGTTATAATAAAAGATTTTGAGTTACAGATAGAGTGTGACAGGCTAGCTTGTAAAGATATCAAATTAGATCTACCAAAATCTAATGTATTACAGTTTATTTTAGCTGATGGAACATATATAACAGCTAGACCTTCTGGAACTGAGCCAAAAATAAAATATTATTTCGCTGTAAAATCAAACACCAAGGTAGAGGCAGATAAGAAATTAGAAAAAACCATGGTGGAATTTGAAAAATTCACAGAGGGGCTATAGACCTCCTTCTAAAAAAAATAAGATAACCAAGAGAAAGGGAAAATCTACGGATTTTCCTTTTTTAGTTACTAGCGTTGAGAGATTGCAAATCACTGTAATTCAACCACTATTTATACCCTAAAAACGTCCATCTATTAGACAAACTATCTTCTCATTGGACGTTTTGTCTAATGGTTACACAATTCTAAAAATACCCTCTAAACACTAATAGTACCAACGGTTTCGTGACCTCCTTATTTAATGTATTTCAATGATAGGGGTATAATCACAAGGGAAAGGTTTTAGGAGGGCTTAGGAGGGCTTAGGAGGGAAGTGAGGAGCTAAAATAAAATTGCCAATGTACGATGAGAAAAAAATCTAAAGACTCGTCACGGATTACACGAAAAATAGACGGGTATTAAATCTCTCTATTGTTTAAATAAAGAGATTTAAATGTCTCACGAAAGAAAAGTCAGAATCTACCCGATGTGGGCATCACCAATATACTATTAGTTTACTATTATAAACATAGAATATTGCGATAGTCAGACCTTAGTCAGGCTAAAAAAAAGATTTTCTTAGTTCCTCAGGGGCTGTTGCAAGTTTTGTGTAAACTCTAAAAATTAATGTAAAACTTTTATAAAAAGAGGAGTAATAATTCTTTAATTATTGCTTCTCGTTTTTAATATATTAGAACTTTATTTTTTGTATGTCAA
>NZ_JBAHZY010000008.1:0-8909 GCF_037132775.1 Psychrilyobacter sp. | reverse complement strand
AGTAAGTTTTTCGTGTATTCATAATCAAAATCCCCCATATTGTTTTCTTAAATTATACCCTATTTTTTTGCTTAAGGTTAAACACTCTTTGTATGAATTTATACGACCATTATAGAGTATTTTATAAAAAACCCATTTACTGATGGAAAAACAACTTTAACAAGTACAGGAAATATTAGTGATAATTTCACCTTATATATTTCTAATTCAAAAGAAATTAAACACGCAATAAATTTTGAGAAAGAAGGTTCCCATGTTAAATATCTACATATAAGGGAATATTCACCGGTTAATTCAGTTCCTATAAGTGAGATGACTGTAACTCCAAGTGCAATTTTAAAATTGATTAGAGAATAAAATAGCACTAGTGATAATATAGCAATGGCTCTTTGAGATCATAAAAATTTAGATTTTGGGATTTTAAATGGAGATTTTCTCCATTTTTTTTGATTAAAGGAAAAGAACAATAAAATGGTAAATATAAAGTAGTAATTTGACCAGAAAGTGAGGGGTGAAAATATGAAAAAAAAGGATTTACACTAATAGAATTGTTGGTAGTGGTGGCACTCATTGGTATCTTAGTAGGGATTGGAGGCGTTTCCATAAAAAAACAAGCTGAATCTAGAGCTATGATAAGGGTACAGAATGAAATCGGAGATTTTTTTAGGGTAGCAGCCAAAAGATCTCTTGAAACAGGAAAGAGATATGGTGTTCATTTTGATTTAGTTGGGAAAAAAATAGAAATTTATAGAGATGAAGGTACAAGTGGAGAGTGGGAAGATGTTGTGTGGAAAGATAATGACTGGAAAACTGAAGAACGGATAAATGGAGGGGCAAGACGTACTTTAGAAATATTCGAACTACCCAATGTATTTGAATATGAAAAGATAGCCGGTGCATTAGGTGAACAAGATATTGATAGGAATATTACACCTAATGGAAATATGAGCAAAACTTTAACATTATATGTTTTTAAGACTAATTCTCAATCGGGAATTCAAGATGAACAGATAGCAAAATATGCAATAAGACTTTTAACAACCGATAAACATGTAAAATTTTTACATGTTAAGGAATATGCACCTAAAAATGAAGAAATAAAAAATGGAGAAATAAAAGATGGTACAATGAGTGCAAGCAAGACTAAATATTGGAAAATCATTAAAAGTCAATAAAGGTTAAAATAACACCATGGATGAAGAAAAGTGGCAGTGCATATAAAAAAACACACCTCTACCCCTTGATATATAAAGGAGATTTATATTTTCAAATGTATTTTTAGAAAACGTTGCAATATATAATGACAAGTGTTATTATATGGTAAGCAATTTTTAGGAGGATTTATTATGAAAATAGGAAATTTAGAAATAGAAGTACCAATTATACAAGGTGGAATGGCAATTAGAGCATCAATGTCAAGATTAGCAGGAGCTGTGGCAAGAGAGGGTGGAATAGGCCTGGTTGCTGGTTCGGCTATTGGAATTGAAGAATTAAAGAGTGAAATTATAAAGGCAAAAGAATATATGGGAGAAAGAGCAGGAGCTATTGGAGTAAATGTAATGGTTGCTGTAAGTAATTTTGAAGAAGCAGTAAATGCATCTATCGATGCAGGAGCAGAATTAATTGTCTGTGGTGCTGGATTTTCTAAAGGTGTATTTAAAATTGGAAAAGAGAGAAATATACCAATATTTCCAATTGTATCATCTGTAAAGGGAGCTAAACTATCTGAAAGATTGGGAGCTACTGCCATTGTTGTAGAAGGTGGAAATGCCGGCGGACATCTAGGAACTGATTTAGATTCTTGGGATATAGTAAAAGATATAGTAGAAGCAGTAAATATACCTGTCTTTGGTGCCGGTGGAGTAATAGAGCCTGAAGATGCTAAAAGAATGTTGGACCTAGGGGCTGTAGGAGTACAGATGGGTACAAGATTTATAGCTACCACAGAGTGTGAAGTTGGGGACGAATTTAAAGAGATGTATGTAAATACAAAAAAAGGTGAAGTAGTAGAGATTGCTTCGTGTGCCGGATTACCTGCCAATGCTATAGTGAGTCCATTCGTAGATAGATTAAGGGCTGGGACACAGGAAAGACCTACAAAATGTGTTCAATGTTTAAAAAAATGTGATCATACATTCTGTGTAAGTGAAAAATTAGTGGAAGGTCATGAGGGCGATTTAGAAAACGGAATTTTCTTTGCCGGTAAAGATGTATGGAAGATAAAAGATATAATCTCTGTTAAAGAGGTATTTGAAAGATTTAGACCAGTGTTTGAAGGTAGATAAGGTAATTATTTAAAAATTAAAAGACAGATCCGATGAACTAGATGTTCATCGGATCTGTCTTTTGTTTGTCTATTATTATTTTTTTATTGGTAAAAAAACTCCAATTTTTAGTTGTTCGAATAAACCAACCTACCATAAAAGTTCCTTTAAATAAAGTAGTGATAGTGATAGCCCACCAAACACCATTTAACCCTAATAAACCATCTTGGGAAAGAAATAAGGCTAAGGGTATTCTCACAATATTAAAAAAAGTTGTGATATAAAATGGCGGTTTAGTTTTTCCTAAACCATTAAAAGCCCCAGCAGTCAAGATCTCAATACACATAAATAGCTGGGAATAGGACAGGATTTTTAAATATTCAACTCCATTTTTAACACTCTCCTCCTCCTGAATAAAGATCCTAAATATCCTTTCAGCACCTAGATAAAAAAGCAAACTTGTTAAAATTCCTACTCCACTCATAATAATCATGGAGACTTTATATCCCTTTAATATTCTCCTTGGTTGATCTGCACCATAGTTTTGTCCAATAAAAGCAGAGAGCGCTACCTGAAAACCTATGGCAGTCATCCAAGACAGGGATTCTACTTGAGATCCCACTTTTTGAACTGCTATTGCCATGGGGCCCCAAAAGGAAATGATTCTAGCTATGACCATTGTAAGTCCGGTAAATAAACCACTCTGTAATCCTACAGGAATTCCCAAGACAGCAATATCTTGGATAATTTTTATTTTGGGGAACTCAAGTATCCCTTTTAATGAAACCCGGGGTTTGAATTTTTTAATATAGATAAGAAATGACAATGTTACTGATCCTTGAGCTATAACAGTAGCAATAGCAGCTCCAGTTACTCCCATAGCAGGGAAGCCCATCATTCCAAATATAAGGATGGGATCTAAGATCATATTGATTACCAAACCTATGGCATTCATATAAAAAGGTGTTTTAGTATCTCCGCAGCCTGTAAAAATTGCTGTAAAAACAGGATTGGTAAAGTTAAATGCCATACCAAGACCTATAATAACTAGGTACTTTTTAGCCATATCGATAATGGCTAGATCACCTAGTCTAAAAAATCCAATGAGGGAATCCTTGAATAAGATCATAACAAGACCGTAAAGAATGGCTAAAATTAAATTTAATTGGATGGCATTTACGGTATAATTCTGGGCTAATTTTAGTTTTTTTCCACCAATAAATTGGGCTATCTTAACTTGAGCTCCTACCTGGGAGATACTGATAAATGCAAAACTAAGCCAGAGATAGAATCCTGCACTTCCTACAGCAGCTACAGCACCACTTCCCATTTTTCCTATCCAAATCATATCTATTAAGTTATAGGCCATCTGTAAAAAAGACGTTCCCATAACTGGGAGAGCCATCTTTAAGAGAGAACCCGTGATACTCCCCTCTGTCATATTTACTTTCATATTTATCTCCTTCTATATTTTTTCTTTATTTTGATTCTATATTGTACAGTATTTGAACTAAATTTACTATTTTTTTTGTTTTTAGTTAGAAACGACTTAAATTCTAAGAGAAAACAAAGAAAGTAATTGACTTTATAATGAACATATTTTATACTTAATGTAAGGTTATTTAACGTTTATGAATGAAAAAACAATATTTAGGAGGAAGAAGGAATGGAAAAAAAGAAATTTCAAATGCCAACAGCCTATACTATATTATTTAGTATAATAGCTGTAGTGGCGGTATTTACATGGATAGTTCCAGCAGGACAATACGATTTTATAGAGGGGACAAAACAACCAATTTCTGGAACATATAAGGTGGTGGAATCAAATCCTCAAGCACTATGGGAAGTAATAAATGCTCCTATCAATGGTTTTTATGAAGCTAAGGATATTGCACTGTTTGTATTAGTAATCGGTGGATTTTTAGGTATAGTAATGAAAACAGGTGCTATCGATGCAGGGATTGGACAGGTTATTAAAAAATTAAAGGGCAGAGAAAAGATAATGATTCCTATCCTTATGACAATATTTGCAGCAGGTGGAACATCATTTGGGATGGCAGAGGAAACAATAGCTTTTTATCCCCTGTTGATCCCTGTGTTTATTGGGGCTGGATATGATGCAATGACAGCAGTAGCAGTAATCATGTTAGGTGCCGGTACAGGTGTACTATGTTCTACAGTAAATCCATTCGCTACGGGAATCGCCTCTGGATTCGCGGAGATATCTATTGGAGACGGATTAGGATTAAGACTTCTAATGATGATAGTTTTACTTGGATTTGCTATATTTTATGTTATGAGATATGCTGCAAAAGTAAAGAATGATCCAACAAAATCATTGATTTATGATTTAAAAGAAGAAAATGAACATCATTTTTTAGGAGGAGAAGAACAGGAAACACCAGAATTAACTCCTAAAAGAACATTGATTCTTTGGATGTTTGGTGGGACTTTTATCATCATGATTTTAGGAGTAATTCCATGGGCATATAAATTTAACATCACAATATTTGAAAGTATGAATGACTTTTTCAAAGGATTACCATTGGTAGGGGAATTATTAGGAGACACAGTTGCTCTTGGTGATTGGTGGTTTGGAGAGATGACTTTATTATTTATGATTTCAGCTATAATAATTGGAAAAGTATATGGAATGGAAGAAAAGGAGATCGTATCTGTATTCGTAAATGGTGCTAGAGATCTATTAGGAGTAGCACTTATTGTAGGAATTTCTAGAGGAATAACTATAGTAATGAATGCTGGTGGAATGACTAATACTGTATTATTTTGGGGTGAG
This sequence comes from Psychrilyobacter sp., assembly GCF_037132775.1. GTDB lineage: Bacteria > Fusobacteriota > Fusobacteriia > Fusobacteriales > Fusobacteriaceae > Psychrilyobacter. Next base: position 3,848 of record NZ_JBAHZY010000008.1, on the reverse strand, counting down.
CAGGCATTAACTGGGGTAGGATCTACAGCATTTGCTATCATCTCATATTTATTCTACCTGCCTATGTCATTTTTAATCCCTTCAACTTCGGGGCTAGCGACACTATCTATGCCTATAATGGCTCCACTTGGAGAATTTTCGGGCTTAGCAAAAAATATAGTAGTTACTGGATATCAATCTGCATCAGGAGTATTAAACTTACTTACTCCTACATCTGCAGTAGTAATGGGTGGATTAGCAATAGGAAGAATATCTTATACTAAATGGCTAAAATTTGTAATGCCTCTATTTATTGCATTTATAGTGATGACTATGGCACTATTAGCTTTAGGTTCAGTAATGTAAATTTAAAAAAAGCGATTAAACCTTAGGGTTTTTTCGCTTTTTTAATAATCTATAGTGAAACTTACGGGCAATTTATGTATTGCCCGTAAGTTTCACTATAGATTATAAGGAGGGAAGATGATAAAATTATTAAAAAATGCAGAGGTGTATGCTCCGGAGTATATTGGGAAAAAGGATATCTTAATTGCTGACAGTAAGATAGCAAAGATAAGAGATTTTATAGATATAGATGAAAGTTTAGCGACTATCATAGATCTAAAAGGGAAAAAAATAGTGCCTGGATTTATTGATTCCCATGTTCATATTTGTGGAGGAGGAGGAGAGGGAAGTTTTAGATCTAGAACTCCTGAGATCCAATTAACAGACATGACAACTGCCGGGGTAACTACGGTAATAGGTGTGTTGGGAACAGATGGTACCACAAGAACTATGACAAATTTAATAGCTAAGGCAAAGGGACTAAAAGAAGAAGGAGTATCTGCATTTGTACTTACAGGATCCTATGAAATACCTGTGAGAACTCTTACAGGTAAGGTTACAGATGATATTATCCTAATAGAGGAAGTAATCGGCTGCGGAGAGTTAGCAGTAGCGGATCACAGGTCTTCTCATCCTACTGCAGATGAACTCCTCAGAGTAGCGTCTGATACAAGGTTAGGTGGTATTTTATCTGGAAAGGCTGGGATCATAGGAGTACATATGGGAGACAGTCATGAAGTTACAGATTTACTTTTAGAGGCTATCGATAAAGGTGCAGTACCTATTAAACAATTTGTACCTACCCATATGAATAGAAATCCCTATTTATTTGAGGCAGCATTGAAATATGGAAAAAGAGGTGGAAACTTAGATTTTACTACTTCTACAACTCCAGAATTTTTGGCCGATGGAGAGGTGAAATGTGGAAAAGCCACTAGATTATGCCTAGAAGCAGGGATCGATATCTCTCAAATCACCTATACATCTGATGGACAGGGAAGTCTGCCTGAATATGATTCAGAGGGGAATTTTAAGGGAGTTAAATTGGGGAAGTGTGAAACCCTGTATGAGGCTGTAAAGGAAGGAATGGAAGAGGAAAACGTAAGATTAGAAGACATAATAAAGGTTATTACTTCTAATCCTGCAACGATATTTAAATTGAAAGGGAAAGGATTTATAGAGGAAGGCTTTGATGCAGATCTAGTTATTTTAGATGGAAATTTAGATATAGATGGTGTACTGGCTTTAGGAAGAGTAATGGTAGAAAATAAAGTTGCTATAGTTAAGGGAACTTTTGAGAAATAGAAATTTTAAATAGAGTAGGTGAATGATTTGAAAAGTAAAGTAAAAATATATACCCATGCTTGTTCGTTAGATTGTTATGATCTATGTAAATTTAAAGTGATAAAAAAAGATGGAATCATAAAGGAAATTGTTGGAGATAAAGGCAATGGATTTACCAAGGGGATTATTTGCCAAAAAGGAAGAGCACACCTGACAAGGCTAAATGATAAAAAAAGATTACTAAAACCAAAGTTAAAAGTTAATGGTAACTGGGAAGAGATAGAATTTGAAGAGGCAATAGATCTTATTGCTAATAAATTAACAGATTATAAAAAAAGATTTAAATCAACTTCTATAGCTTATTATGAAGAATCTGGCGCTGGTGGGACATTGAAAGGAATCCCTGGGAAATTTTTTAATTTTTTTGGTGGTGTAACAACAAGTTTGGGAAGTAATTGTTGGGGAGCAGGAACAAAGGCTACTTTGTATGATTTTGGAGATGCCAGAACAAGTGATTTAGAGGAAACTCAAAATGCAAAAACTATTATACTTTGGGGAAGAAATCCATTTAATACCTCAATACATCTATATGAAAGGATGACTAGAGGTAAGAAGAAAGGTATTAAAATAGTAACTATTGATCCTCGAGTAAATGAAACAAGTAAGGTTAGTGTCATCCATATAATGGTGAAACCATCAACGGATGGAGCTTTAGCTATGGTTATAACTAAATTATTAATCCAAGAAAAAAAACTAGATAGAAAATTTATCGAGGAAAATATATATGGTTACAATGAATATAAAAGTTATTTAGATATGTTAGATTTAAACTATTTAATAGAGGAAACAGGACTAGATTTAGAAACTATAAATGGATTAAAAAATATATTATTAGAAGGTAAAGTAAGTTGTTTTATAGGTTATGGGATGCAAAGATACACTAATTCTGGAAATGCAGTACGTGCTATCAATGCTCTAATGTCTCTTACTAAAAATATAGGGGTAGAAGGATCAGGAGTATTTTATTCTAACAGAGTATATTCTAACCTACTCAATGACGATCCTTTTAAAAGTGAAAGTTTTAAAACTCAAAACAGAACTTTTTATGTATCTGAGTTTGCAGATTTTATTGAAGAAAATTATAATGCTAGTGAGAACCCCCTAAAAAGTGTATTTATAGCAAAATGTAATCCATTGAGTAGATATGCAAATTTAAATAAATTAGAAAAAGCATACGAAAAAGTGGAATTTAAAGTGTGTATAGATATGTTTATGACCGATACGGCAGAAGCTAGTGATCTTGTAATACCTTGTACAAATACTCTAGAAAGTGAAGATATAATAAGTTCTGGAATGCATAATCCATACCTATTATATAATGAAAAAGTAGTAGAACCAGAAAATAAATTAATGGATGAATATTATTTTTTCCAAAAATTAGCCGAAGTTATGGAAATGAAAGAATATCCACAGGTGGAAAAAGAAGAATATATCAATAAGATACTATCTTCAGTTTCATTAGATATTGAAAAGTTAAAAAAACAAGAAATAAATCTTTCAAAAGATAAAATTGCTTGGTCTGACTTCGATTTTCCTACGCCTAGTGGAAAAATAGAAATCTATAGTGAAGAAGCCAAAAAAGATGGATTAAGCCCATATCCAACCTATACGGAGTCTTTAAAAATTAGTGAAGATTATCCAATGAGGTTGATTAGCCCCCATCATAAAAGATCTTTATTTGGTCAACATACAAAGGATATGAATGATAGATCAAAATTATATGTCAGCCCAAATAGATTACAAGGGTATGAAGTGGGAGAAGTTGTTAAGATTTATTCTATCTATGGAGAGATAGAAACAGAAATCCATGTAGATGAAACATTAAGTGATGACTTAGTTTATATATATGCGATTTGGAGTAAAAAAAATGGGAACCCTAATTTTTTAACTTATAATGGTAAGTCTGATATGGGTGGGCAAGTAACGTTTTATGACACCTTTGTAAATATAAAAAAAATTAATTAAAGTAATATTTTAAGTCTACTTACTGAGTTGGGCGTATCCCAAATTTAGTGTAAATTAATTTTAACCTTCTTAGTTGATTATGGTGGTCGTGTTTGTCAAACAGTTTATGAAAAAACTTAAGCAATTTTTTGAGTACCAAAATATACCTTAGCAGGTGTTTCATAATCTAAAGAACTATGTCCTCTATCGTTATTATAAAAATTAATATACCTTTT
>NZ_JBAHZY010000006.1:0-10496 GCF_037132775.1 Psychrilyobacter sp. | reverse complement strand
GGAATAAATTTAAGTATGGATGGAAAGGGGAGATGTTTGGATAATATATGGATAGAAAGATTTTGGAGGACAATAAAGTACAGTGAAATATTTCTTAATGAATATCAAAATTTAAGAGAATTATACACGGGAATAAAAAGATATATTAATTTTTATAATAATGATAGAGGACATAGTTCTTTAGATTATGAAACACCTGCTAAGGTATATTTTGGTACTCAAAAAATTGCTTAAGTTTTTGCATAAACTGTTTGACAAACACGACCACCATATATAAAGAAATCAAAAACAGGAGGAAAGAATGAAATTAACAGATATTTTTGAACATTTTAAACCCCATAAAAAATTATTTATCTTGGACTTTACAAGTGCATTTTTTATGGCAATGATAGACTTAACGTTTCCGGTATTTACCCAGAGGATCATAGATATAGAACTACCAAATAAGAATTATAAATTCTTTATGATTTTGATATCAATCTTAGTAGTACTACAATTGGTAAGAGCAGTACTTGTCTATATAGTAACTTATTATGGGCATAAGATGGGGGTAAATATAAGGTACGATATGAGAAATAAATTATTTCGTCACTTGCAAAAATTATCACTGTCTTACTATGATAATGCAAAAACTGGAACTATAATGTCTAGAGTTATGGGAGACCTTGAGATCCTATCGGAATTAGCACATCACGGTCCTGAGGATTTATTTATAATAATAGTTACCTTTATAGGATCTTTCTTATTGATGATAAATCTAAATGTTACCTTGACTCTAGTGGTATTTTCAATCCTGCCTTTTTATATCTATTTTGTGATAAAAGAAAACAAGAAGATGAAGAGAGCATTTAAAGATTACAGGGTGATATCAGCAGAAGTTAATTCCCACTTAGAGGACAGTATAGCGGGAATTAGAGTTGTAAAAGCATTTGGGAATGAGAAAACAAGCTCAAATAATTTTGATAAATATAATAAAAATGTAGCGGTTAGTCTCCTAAAAGCATTTGAGCCTATAAGTATACTTAGTAGTGCAACGGGATTATTTTCTGGTGGAATTCAGATTATAATCTTAGTTTTGGGTGGAACTATGGTAATGAAAGGGCAGCTAACAATAGGAATATTGATCGCATTTTTACTCTTTGTAAATAGATTTTTAGATCCAATAAAAAGAATGATTTCATTTTTAGAGATGTATCAGCAGGGAACTGTAGGATATGAAAGATTTTGTGAAGTCATGGCTATTGACCCCGATATAAAAGATAGTGTAGGAGCTAAAAATTTAGAAAATATTTCTGGAAACTTAGAGTTTAAATCTGTAGATTTTTCATATAATAATGGAGGTGGAATCCTGAAAAATTTCAATTTAGAGATAAAAGCTGGAGAAAAGGTAGCTTTAGTAGGTCCTAGTGGAGCTGGAAAATCTACCATCTGTAGTCTACTGCCTAGATTTTATGATGTAACTGGTGGAGAGATCATCATAGATGGTGTCGATGTAAAACAGATAACTCAAAATTCACTTCGAAAAAATATAGGAATTGTTCAACAAGATGTATATTTATTTCATGGAAGTATTAGAGACAATATTGGTTTAGGAAAGATCGATGCCACTGAAGATGAGATAGTAGAAGCTGCAAGAATGGCTAATGCTTTAGAATTTATAGATGAACTACCAGATGGAATGAGTACTCTAGTAGGAGAAAGAGGAGTAAAATTATCAGGAGGACAAAAACAAAGGATATCTATCGCTAGAATATTTTTGAAGAATCCTAAGATTTTAATATTAGATGAAGCTACTAGTGCTCTAGACAATCAAACTGAAAAATATATCCAAGATTCGCTAGCTAAATTATCAGAGGGAAGAACTACATTGACCATAGCTCACAGGCTGACAACCATAAAAAATTCTGACAGTATAATCTATTTAGATAAAGATGGGATTCAAGAAAAGGGAACTCATGAAGAACTTATAGGAAAAAAAGGGAAATATGAAAAACTGTATAACTCGGAATTTCATGGATTTGTATGATATAATTAGATAAAGATTTAGTCAGTTTCGCGATAGGCGACAAGGAGTAGAAATATGAAAGAAACTATATTGAATATTATAAAAGATAAAAATATTACATTCGAGCAGAGAGTCTTAGGATTAGCTCGTGCTGCTGAAAACAGCCTAGATGTATTAGAGATGACGGATTATGTAAAAGAATACAGAGAAGAGGGAATCATATGTGATTTATTTGAGGGGAATGCACCCTATAGACCGAGATATATCTTACCTGATTACGATAAATTTATTAAAGATGGATGTGAGTTTTTAAATATTACTCCTCCTACAGATATTTGGGAAGCTACAAACAATCTATTGATGTTTTATAAACATGTACCATCCATAACAACTATGCCAGTATATATAGGAAATATAGACTACCTTTTGGAAAAGTTTGTTACAGATGAAAATGAAGAGGAATGCTATAGGGCTATAAAATTATTTTTAAAGCATATAGATACGACTATTACAGACTCATTTTGTCATGCTAATATAGGACCACGTGAAACCAAAGCAGGGATATTGATATTAAAAGCAATGAGAGAATTGGAATTACCAACTCCTAATTTGACATTAAAATATAGTGAGGAAACTACCGACAAACTAGCTATTGAATCGATCAATACAGCTCTTGTTACAGCAAAACCTAGTTTTGCCAAAGATAGTATGTACAGGGAAGACTTTGGTGGGAATGAATATGGGATAGTAAGCTGCTACAATGGTTTAGAAGTAGGTGGAGGTGCACACACTTTGGTAAGGGTGAGGTTAGGAAGATTAGCTAAGAAAGCTGCTGATAGAACTGATTTCATGGAAAATATCCTGCCAAAGGTAGCTCATGAAATGTTGGGGTACATAGATGAAAGAATTAGATTTATATTGGAAGAATCGGTGTTTTTCAAGGTTAATTTCTTAGTGGCAGAAGGGTTTATAAAAAAAGAAAAATTTACAGGACTCTTTGGAATGGTTGGATTAGCTGAGTGTGTAAATCATCTTATGGAATTAGAAGGAAATGATGGAAGATTTGGAAGTAATGATCTAGCCAATGAACTAGGAGAAGATATAGTAAAAATCCTTACGAAAATACTAAAGGATCACAGGTGCAAATATTTTGAGAGTGAAGAGAAAAAACATCTTCTACATTCTCAGGTAGGGATCGAAACCGATGCAGGAGAAAGCCCAGGGTGCAGGATTCCAATAGGTGAGGAACCAGAGATATTTGAACATATAGTACAGGCTTCTCCATTTCATAAATATTTTGCCAGTGGAATAGGAGACATATATTCCTTTGACGAGACCTATAAAAAGAATCCCCAAGCGATCTTAGACATAATAAATGGTGGATTTAACATGGGGCTTAGATTTTTCTCTATGTATGGGAATGACTGTGATGTAGTTAGAGTTACAGGTTATTTAGTAAAAAAATCTGAGATGGAAAAATTAGATCAGGGAAAGGTAGTCCTCAGAGATACAACTATCTTAGGAAAAGGTGCCAGAGATAATGGAAGGGTGTTGGAGAGAAAATTAAGAAAAAAATAGAGGTTTACTTATGAAAAGGGCAAAGATAAATAAAATAATAAAGTTTTCCAATGTAGATGGTCCTGGGAATAGGATGAGTATATTTTTTCAAGGGTGTAACTATAACTGTCTGTATTGTCATAACCCAGAGACGATAAATAAGTGTAACTCCTGTGGAGTTTGCATAGATAGTTGTTCTGTAGGAGCACTCAGCACAGTAGATTCAAAGGTTAGTTGGGATAAGAAGATATGCGTAGAATGTGACAGGTGTACAGAGATCTGTATGATAGACTCATCTCCTAAAACTATAGATTATAGTGTAGGAGAACTTTTAGAAGAGATAAAAAAAGTCAGTGGTTTTATCCGTGGAATCACCGTGAGTGGAGGAGAAGCTACTTTAAACTATGAATTCATAACTGAGTTATTTAGAGAGGTAAAAAAATTAGGGTTGACTACCTTTGTAGATACCAATGGATCGCTAGATCTGGGAGAGAATATCTACAGCGAATTTATTCAAATAACAGATAAATTTATGGTAGATATGAAAGTATGGGATGAAAGAACTCACAGAGATCTTACAGGTACTGATAATCTTATTGTAAGTAAGAACATAGAATTTTTGGGTAAGTTAGGTAAGTTATATGAGGTAAGAACGGTAATTGTGCCTAGGCTACTGGATAATATAGAAACTGTGGATAGATTATCTTGTTTGATAAGGGAAATAAACTCTAAAAATCAATGGAATGAGGATATTATTTATAAACTTATAAAGTATAGGCAGATAGGTGTAAGAAAAGAGATTCTGGAAGAAGAATTCCTAGGGATTGGAAGTCCTACAGATGAAGTAATGGAAGAGTTATCTAAGCTTGCAAGGGGAAATGGAGTAGAAAAAGTAATCATAATCTGATTGACATATAATAACAGATATGGTAAAATTATCTAGTTAAAATCGGATATTCCTCTGTAACCTATATGTGTTATTAAGAATGTCTTAGAACTTAGGAGGAACAAAAAAATGAAAGAAAAATTAATTATGTTAGTAGAAAAAGATTACATCAGAACTGATTTACCTGAATTTAAAGCTGGAGATACTTTAGACGTGTCTTTAAAAATTAAAGAAGGGGAAAAAGAAAGAATCCAACATTTCGAAGGTGTAGTAATCAGAGTAAATGGTGGAGGAGTTGCTAAAACTTTTACAATCAGAAAAGTAACTGGAGGATTTGGAGTAGAGAGAATATTACCAGTTAACTCACCAATGATCGACAGTATCGAAGTTAAGAGAGTCGGAAAAGTTAGAAGAGCAAGATTATTCTACCTTAGAGGATTATCTGGTAAGAAAGCTAGAATCACTGAACTTAGAAAGTAATTATAATTGTAAGAGCATCGAGGAAACTCGATGCTTTTTTTTTACTCCATTATCAATTATACTCTCTAATTTACCTCCTGTGCGCTCCTAAAAACTTCCCCTTGTAATTGTATCCCTATAGTCGAAATACGTCGAATAAGAAGGTCATAAATCCGTTGGTACTATTGGGCTAGAGAGCGTATTTTTAGATTTGTCTAACCAGTGGACAAAACGTCCAATGAGAAGACAAAACGTCTACCTGGTGGACGTTTTTAGGTTATAAATAGAGGTTAAATTACAGTGATTTACAATCTCTTATATTTGTACCTTTTTTCATATAAAAAAAGGAGCCGCTATGAGCTGCTCCTATGAATGAAGATAGGATCTAATAAAATTTTTTTATTATCTTTCTTTTTTATAACTTCATTTAAAGCTAATTTAGCCATTTCTTCGATGGGCTGCTTTATCGTACTTAGCCCAATTCCTAAAATCCTAGAGATTGGACTATCGTCAAATCCAATAACAGCAACATCTTCTGGAATCCTTATATTTAATTCTTTTAATTTTCTTATTGCTCCCATTGCAATAACGTCATTAAAAGCAATAATTGAATCAAATTTTATTTTTTTCTCTAAAAGCTCTTCTACTAATAAGTAGCCATCCTTTCTGATTTCATGTGAGTTCGCCACAAGTTTAGGATTAAAGAGGCTATTATTTTGTAAAATATCCTTAAAAGCGGCAAATCTTTCTTCATTAGCAAAAAGTTCTTTTCCACCTCCGAGATAAGCAATATTTTTTTTATTTTTCCCTAAGAGATGAAAAATTGATATTTTTATAGCTTTATAGTTATCTACCTGGATGGATTTAACCTCTATTTTATTTAGACTTGAGCCTATAAATATAATTCTAGTATCATATTTCAGAGTAGTCTCTAAAAAACTTATATCATTGGATGTAGGGATCATAATTATCCCATCTACTCTTCTTTCTATTAATTTTTTTACATAATTCCTTGTCCGCTCCTTACTCCAGTTAGTATTGCATAAAAACACTGTATATCCTGCACGGTCAGAAACAATTTCAATCTCCCTTGCTAATTCTGCCATGAAGCCATCGGTTATATCTGGAAGGATAAGACCAAGAGTTTTTGTTTTTTTCATAACCAATCCCTGGGCTATTGAATTAGGCACATACCCCATGGAATCGGCAGTTTCTTTTATCAGCTTTCTGGTAGAAGGCTTTATTTCTTTGTGATTATTTAAAGCTCTAGATACCGTGGTATAGGATAAACCCAACTGGCTGGCAATATTTTTAAGTGTAACTCCCATCTGGATACCTCCACTAATTTAATTAATTCTTATTTTAAAATTATAGCTTAAAACGTTTTAAATATCAAATAATCAAATAAAAAACTGTTAAAAAAATAACTTTAAATAATATTTCAACTTGCTATAATTTAATCTGAATCAGTAAAAGTACCAGTTAAAAGGCATAGTTTGTATATTTTTTGGTTCTTTTGTCCTGAAAAAGTTAGAAAAAGATTTGACAAATAAAAAAAAAAGAAGTACTTAAGTAATAGAAACTTTTTTTAAAACGTTTTAAATTATTGAGAAAACTTTAAGGGGGATAGAAAATGAAAAAAATTAAGTTTGGAATGGTCGGTCTTGGAAGACTTGGAATTCAACATGCTGAAAACATTGCTTTTAAAATTCCTGAAGCAGAATTAACTGCTATTTGTGCAATTGAAGAGGAAAGAGTGAAAGAAATTAAAACAAAATGGGGTGTTCCGTATGGATATACTGATTTTGATGAGATGATTAAAAACAATGAATTAGATGCTGTGTTTCTATGTTCGCCATCACATCTGCACTGTGACCAGATTGAAAAAGCATTGGAGGCAGGGCTACATGTTTTTTCTGAAAAGCCTTTGGGGACAACATTGGAAGAGTGCAAAAGAGCAGAAAAGGCCATTGAAAGCCATCCAGATAAAATATTTATGCTGGGATTCATGAGGCGTTATGATCCTTCATATGTATATGCTAAAAAAATGATAGACGAAGGGAAAATAGGGAAGCCATTTTTATTCAGAGGATACAGCCAGGATCCAGAATCTGCAATAGCTGGAGCAATTGCCTATGCAGGTCATTCAGGTGGACAATTTATCGATATGGCAGTACATGATATAGATCTTTCTAGATGGCTATTAGATTCTGAACCTATCCAAACTTGGGGAATAGGTGGTTGTTATAAACATGATGAGTTTGGAAAACATAAAGATGGGGACAATGTATCTGCACTTTTAAAATTTGAAAATGATGCAATGGCATTTATTTTTGCTGGAAGAACAGCTCCTCATGGATATAATGTTGAAACTGAAATTATTGGAACAGAGGGGATATTAAGGATCGGTAATGTACCTCAGAAAAATTTAGTGGAAATTTTAGATTCTAGTGGTGTAAGAAAAGAGTGCTCACAGGATTTTATAGAAAGATTTGAAACTGCATATGTAGATGAATTAAAAGAATTTGTAGACTGTATTATAAATAATAGAAAACCAGAGGTAACTGTATATGATGGTACAAGAGCTACAATTGTAGCCTATGCTTGCAAGGAGTCATTTGAAACAGGGAAACTCATTGATATTAAAGTAAATTAATAAAATAGATGTTGAGTAAAATTTTTGTTATTATAACTGCACAATTATAATTTTAGGAGGAATTCAATGAAAAAAGTATTAATGATAATAGGGTTAGTTTTAACGATAGGATTATTTCAAGGATGCGGTGAATCATCAAAAGAGGACGCCAAGAAAATCGATAATGAAAAGCCAACAGTTGCTTACGTTATTAATAATTTAAACGACACATTCCAAACTTTTATATTAGATGCTGCACAAACCTATGCAGAAGAAAATGGCGTTAATTTTATTATAGAAAATGCAAAAGAAGATGTTCTTAAACAACAGGATTTAGTAAATTCACTCATAGAGAGAAATGTGGATGCCATAATAGTAGTTCCTACTGATACAAGTGCTATGGGGCCGATTACTGATGCAGTTATGGAGGCAAATATTCCTCTATGTTATGTAAATAGAAATCCATATGCAGGAAAAGAAGATAAAATGCCTGAAAATGTTTATTATGTTGGTGCTGACGAAATTACAGGTGGACAAATGCAGATGGATTTTATAGGAAAAGAAATAAACAGTAAGGGAAATATTGCAATTCTTATGGGGATTTTAGGAAATGAAGGTGCCTTAAAAAGAACTCTCGGTGTAAAAGAAGTGATAAAAGAAAAATTTCCTAATGTTAAAATTCTTGCGGAAGAAACAGCTTTGTGGCAGAGAGATAAAGGATTAGCAATCACTGAAAACTGGATTACAACATATGGAGATGATCTTTCTGCAATTATTGCAAATAATGATGAGATGGCACTGGGAGCCGTTCAAGCTTTAAAAAGTAATGGTTTACTAAAAAAAGTTAAAGTTATTGGGTTAGATGCTACACCTGATGCTCTTGATTCTATAGAAAAAGGGGAACTTAGTGCTACAGTATTCCAAGATGCTAAGGGTCAGGGATCAACAGCAGCCAAAAATGTTATTGATGTTATTAAAGGGAAATTGGTTGAAAATAAAATAACTTATATTCCATTTAAACTTGTTACAAAAGCAAATTTAAATGATTTTAAGTAAAAAATATTATTTGAAATTTTGTTATATTAAAATAATATTTTAGTTAACATTCTTTTAACTTTAAATAAGATAAGGAGTGATCTAGTGGAGGTTAATGAATATATTTTAGAAATGGATAATATAGTTAAAAAATTTCCAGGTGTAATGGCATTGAAAGGAGTTAATTTAAAGGTTAAAGCCGGAGAAATTCATGCTCTGATGGGAGAAAATGGTGCTGGAAAATCAACTATTATGAAGTGCATAATAGGGATACATAGACAAACGTCGGGAGAAATTATTTTTAACGGTAAAAAAATGAAAAAATATGATACAGAAATGGCATTAAAATTAGGTATTTCAATGATACATCAGGAATTAAGCCCAATATTATACAGGTCTATTATGGAAAATATATGGTTAGGCAGGGAACCCCAAAATAGATTTGGTTTAGTCGATCATAAAACTATGTATAAAAACACTGTAGAAGTATTAAAAATGATAAATCTAGACATAAATCCTAAAACTTTGATGAAAGATTTAAGTATTGCAAAGATACAGATGATAGAAATAGCAAAGGCAATATCATATGATGCTAAGTTAATTATAATGGATGAACCTACTTCTGCACTTACAGACAGGGAAATAAACCAGTTATTTAAAATAATATTTAAATTAAAATCTGAGGGAAGAAGCATAATATATACCTCCCATAAATTAGATGAAATATTTAAAATAGCGGATACAATTACTGTTTTTCGTGATGGGAATTTTATAGGTAGTAAACTCAGCAAAGATATGTCGATGGATGAAATGATCAAGATGATGGTAGGGCGCGACATAGATGAGTTATTTCCCAAAACACCCAGTGAGATATCTGGAACAAAATTAGAGGTAAAAAACTTAAGTGATGGAAATCGTTTTAAAAATATTTCTTTTAACTTGAGAAAAGGAGAAATTTTAGGTTTTGCTGGGTTGATCGGTGCCGGGAGAACAGAAGTCATGGAAGCCCTGTTTGGTGTTCGTTCGATTATTTGTGGTGAGATCTTAATTGATAATAAAAAAATAAAAATTGATTCCTCATCTACAGCCGTTAAGAATAAGATGGCCTTATTGACAGAAGACAGGAGAGAAACAGGTATTTTCCCGATGTTGTCTGTGAAAGACAATATGACTATAGTCAATATAGATACCTATATAAATTCCAACAAATTAATAAACTATAAAAAAATGAAAGAAGATGGTGAAAAATATATATCTGCATTAGGAATCAAAACACCAAGTTTAAACCATAAAATTGGAAATCTAAGTGGGGGAAATCAACAAAAGGTATTGATAGCAAGGTGGCTTTTAACAGATCCAGATATTCTTATTTTGGATGAACCCACAAGGGGAATAGATGTCGGGGCAAAATCTGAAATTCATAAATTGATATCAAAATTAGCCTGTGAAGGGAAAAGTGTAATAATGATTTCCTCGGAACTTCCTGAAATTTTAGGGATGGCTGACCGTGTGGTAGTGATGCATGAGGGGAAAATCACAGGTATTCTTGATAATGATGATGAATTGACCCAGGAAGAACTCATTCAATACGCAACCAATAAAAAAAATGATTATAGAAATATTACAAATAAATAAAAATAAAAATTAACATTAATATAGTTGAGGAGGCTAAAGGATGGCAGCAGAAACTGTTATAAAAAATGGGAAAAGATCTTTATTGAATGAAAATACAAATGAATTATTGAAAAAATACGGAATAGTTTTGATTCTTATGGGGATGATTATGGTGGTCGTGTTTGTCAAACAGTTTATGAAAAAACTTAAGCAATTTTTTGAGTACCAAAATATACCTTAGCAGGTGTTTCATAATCTAAAGAACTATGTCCTCTATCGTTATTATAAAAATTAATATACCTTTT
>NZ_JBAHZY010000154.1:0-11457 GCF_037132775.1 Psychrilyobacter sp. | reverse complement strand
TTAATGCACTAAAATCCAAACTGGTATTAGGTGTTTTACTAAGATATTTTCTAATTAGCTCTTTTCGCGCTAATTCATCAGGGGATAAATCTTTTCTTCTTTTTCTCATAAAAAAACCTTCAAATTAATGTAATTGTAGTTCACACTAATTTGGAGGTTTACACAAAATATGAGACAGACCCTTAAATTAAAAAAAGAAGAAAATTCAATTGAATTTTCTTCTTTCTTAATCATAATTATTTCCCTTCAAAATATCTTTCTAATAAACCTTTGAATGATTTTCCATGTCTAGCTTCATCTTTAGCCATTTCATGTACTGTATCGTGGATTGCATCAAATCCTAATTTTTTTGCTCTCTTAGCCAATTCAAATTTACCAGATGTAGCTCCATATTCTGCTGCTACTCTTAATCTTAGGTTTTCTTCAGATGAATCACAAACTACTTCTCCTAATAATTCAGCGAATTTAGCTGCATGTTCTGCTTCTTCAAATGCAATTCTTTTGTATGCTTCAGCAACTTCAGGGTATCCCTCTCTATCTGCAACTCTTGACATCGCTAAGTACATCCCAACTTCTGTACATTCTCCTGCAAAGTTAGCTCTTAATCCTTCGATGATCTCTGCATCTCCACAAGCTAATCCTTCTCCTAATTTATGTTCAGTTGCCCATTCTTCAGTGGCGTTTTCATCATAGGCTACGAATTTATCTTTACCTGCTTTACATACTGGACAGACTTCAACGTTTGCATCTAATATTTCCCCACATACTGTACATCTTAATTTTGCCATTTTTAATCACTCCTTGTATATATATATTATTTTAAATTGTATTAATTACAAATTTATAATAACTTGTTTTACAAGAAATGTCAACAATTATTTTATAGGAATTAAAAGATAATAGATTGATTCTGGATTATCCATACCCAGATATGAATTATCATAGAGTTCAAAGGAATTTATCCCTCTCTCCATATCTGAAGTAATCTCTCCTCCTACCATGGCAAAGGTAAATACATCGGTATAAAATTTTTCTATTGTTTCGGTATTCATAATCCCTTTAGACTTAAATTTAGCATATTTTCCGCCAGGGATAGTTATTTCTTTTTTTTCAAATTCTTTTAAAATAGGAGTTTTTATCTCAGCACAAACTGAATAATCAAACTCCAGGGTAGTCATATCAAAATTTCTAGAGACACCATAGAGAACTTCGCTAGTTGTATAATCAACGGATTCTACAAAGGTCATCCACATAGTGTTGATAAGGCCTTCTTTTTTATTTTCAGTTGTAATGTGCTCTTCAATACCAAAACATTTTTGTTTTTTAAATTCTACATTTTCAAATTTCATTTTTACCTCCTAATATAACTATATATTTTTAAAATAGCTTTGACTATAAGTATACTTTATATTTAAAGAAAATACCAAATAATAAATATCTTTGACAATTTAAAGGTCAGGTGGTAAACTCCTTACATAGGGTATGGGGGTATAATTGTAGGGCAGGAAATTAGTGAAATTATATTCATCATGGCTCTAAATATTGGTTAGGTCTTAAAAATTAAAATTTTCGTATAAAAAAATGATTTTTTAATTAATTATAAATTATTAATTTTGTATTGGGCTTTAAGGCTTTAAGGAGTGAGGAATATGAAAACTACAGTGATAAAGTTAACGGGCTTAGGGTGTGGAAAGTGCAAGAAAAAAGTAGAAGAAATATCAAATAATATGAATGGCATAAGTAAAGGGGTAGTGGATCTAGAAACTTCTACTTTAACCATTAGCTTTGAAAGTGAGATTGCAGTAGATTTTGATCATCTAAAAAAAGAGATAATAAAAGCAGGATATGGAATTGTAAATGAGGAAAAAATAAATAAAAAAGAATCAGAAAAAAATTCAAATACTATAAAAACTGGCGATAGGATAAGATCTGAAAAAGAAGAATCTATAATAGAAAGTGGTTCTTTAATAACTGAGACAATTGAGATAGGAGGTATCACCTGCCAGGCTTATGTGAGAACCATTGAGACTAAAACGGGAAAATTAGACGGAGTAGAAAAGGCAAATATAAATTTTTTAACAAGTAAATTGGAGATAGTTTTTGATCCTAGGAGAGTGACTCTAGAGACCATAAAGAAAACTATTGAATATGCAGGGTATAAGGTTATAGAAGAAGAGTTGGTAGAAGATCTAACTCTAAAGATAGAGGGGTTGACTTGTCAATCATGTGTTAGGAGTATAGAAGTAAATCTAGGGAAGGAAAATGGTGTCAATGAAGTTGTGGTAAATCTAGCCACAGAAAAAATGAGGATAAAATTTAATAAAAAAGAGATAAAATTATCTCAGATTAGAAAAAAAATAGAAAGTTTGGGATTTAAAGCTATAAAGAATAATGGAAATATGGATTTTGACAAGAAAAAATTGGAACTGAAGAAAAAATGGTATGAATTGATGGGATTACTTTTTTTTGGAGGAGTAATACTATATATAGCAATGGGATCTATGCTGGGAGCTTCTTTGCCTAAGATTATTGACCTGAATAAAAATCCATTGAATTTTGCACTGATTCAGTTGTTATTTACAATGCCGGTAGTTTATTTAGGAAGAAGGTTTTATTTGGTAGGGTTTAAAGTTTTATTTAGGAATCCAAATATGGATAGTTTGATAGCTATTGGTACAGGATCTGCAATATTATATAGTCTATATGGAACGCTTGAAATTTATATGGGAAATATAACTATGGCACACCATTTGTACTATGAATCGGCAGTGGTAATCTTAGCACTTATCTCTTTGGGAAAATATTTGGAAGATGTAAGTAAGGGGAAAACCTCAGAAGCTATTAAGAAATTGGGAAATTTAAGACCCAAGATGGCCAATCTTATGAAAGATGGTGAAATAATAGAAATAGAGATAGAAGAGGTAGAAGTAGGAGATATTGTACTGGTTAAACCTGGGGGAAAAATTCCTGTAGATGGGATGGTTATAAACGGCCAGACTAGTGTAGATGAATCGATGCTGACTGGAGAAAGTTTACCTGTGAAAAAGATGGTAGGAGATAGGGTAGTAGGAGCAAGTATAAATAAAAATGGAAGCATCCAAGTAGAAACAAAAGCTGTGGGAGAGGATAGTACCTTGGCTCATATAATAAAATTAGTAGAAGATGCTCAAGGATCCAAAGCTCCTATTGCTAGGATGGCGGATATAATATCAGGATATTTTGTACCAATAGTTATAGTGATTGCCATGATTTCATCAAGTTTATGGTATTTAGCAGGGAAATTAGGTTGGATAGAGTTAAACAATGATCCTAGTATATTTGCGTTGACTATATTTATAGCAGTGCTAGTTATAGCTTGTCCATGTTCTTTAGGTCTTGCTACTCCTACAGCTATCATGGTAGGAACTGGTATGGGGGCTAAAAATGGGATACTTATAAAGGGTGGAGAAGCATTGGAGACTACCTATAAATTGAATTACATAATTTTTGATAAAACAGGGACTATTACCCTTGGAAAACCTAAAGTAACAGATATAGAAAAATCAGAAAAAATCGGAGCAATAGATAAAGAAAAATTATTACAACTGGCTGGATCTCTTGAGACTCATTCTGAACATCCTCTAGGAGAAGCAATAATAGAAGAAGTAAAAGTAAGGGGGATGAAATTATTAAAGGTAAGTGGATTTAATTCAATAACAGGAATGGGGATAGTAGGAGTAGTAGAGGAAAAAACTATCCTGGTCGGGAATGAAAAATTGATGATAAAATATAATATAGAAATACTGTCTAAAGATAAAGAAAAGATAGACCAATTGGCTAAACAAGGGAAGACACCAATGATGATAGCTATAGGGGGTAAATTCAGTGGGATAATAGCAGTAGCCGACCCAATAAAGGAAAGTAGCAGAAAAGCTATTCAAAATTTAAAAGATATGGGAATAAAGGTAGCTATGATAACTGGAGATAATAAAAAAACAGCAGAGGCAATAGGGAAGCAAGTGGGAATAGACGTGGTGTTATCTGAAGTAATGCCTGAGGATAAGATAGAAGAGGTAAAAAAACTGCAGGAGCAGGGATATAAAGTAGGTATGGTAGGGGATGGAATAAATGATGCTCCTGCACTGGCTCAGGCAGATGTTGGAATAGGGATAGCTTCGGGAACGGATGTAGCTATGGAGTCAGCGGATATAGTACTTATGAAAAGTGACCTAAAGGATGTAGCAGTAGCTATAGAGCTCAGTCGTGCTACTATTAAAAATATTAAGCAGAATTTGTTCTGGGCATTTGGATATAATACTTTAGGGATACCGGTAGCAGCAGGGGTTTTATATATATTTGGTGGACCGTTACTAAATCCAATGATAGCAGGAGCAGCTATGGCAATGAGTTCAGTTTCGGTAGTGAGTAATGCACTCCGGTTAAAATTATTTAAGAGTAGATATTAATTTTAGATGAAAAATACCATTACAATGAGAGATTAAAGAAAAAATTAAAAAATAGATTAAACAGAATAGGGGGATAAATAATAAGATGTTAACTATCCCTAACTTTGATTTCTTGAGGTTCAGGGAGAGCAAAGTTAGGCAAGAGAGGTTATTTTTTAAATTTGTTAATGAAACTTTTGATTTTACTTTTTAAGAAATTGCTTCTTAAGAAACAACCAAATGTAAAGCCTATAATACTGAAAATTAAGACTTGAACTATAATTGGTGACATAAAAACCTCCTTAAAATATTTTAAGTGTATTATATTACTTTAATAATAAAATGTCAAAATAGAAGTTTTAATAGAGTTTAGATTTGAACTTAATAAATAAAAAAATAAAAAATAATTAAACCTTTTACAGTCTAGATGAGTCTAGTAACTGTAGAAGGATTTTTTATATTATTTAATTTCTTGATAATATTATGAAATTGACATATACTTTTAATAATAAACTATGGGCATTATAGGAGAAAATTATGATATTAATGATAGACAATTACGACTCTTTCACCTATAATCTAGTTCAATATTTAAATGAATTAGGAGAAGAGGTAAGGGTGTATAGAAATGATGAGATAAGCTTGGATAAAGTGAAGGAACTTAACCCTGAGATGATAGTTATATCTCCTGGGCCTAAAACACCAAATGAAGCAGGAATAAGTATAGAACTAATAAAAAAATTCTATAAAACTATCCCTATATTGGGAATTTGTCTGGGACATCAGTCTTTAATCCAAGTATTAGGTGGCAAGATAATAAAGGCTGAAATACCAGTTCATGGGAAAGTAGAAGAGATAAGTCATACTGGAGTAGGCGTTTTTAAAGAGCTTAAAACCCCGTTAAAGGTGACAAGGTACCATTCTCTCATAGCCGATAGGAATCAAATGCCAGAAGAACTGATGATTACAGCAGAGACTGCTAGTGGTGAGATAATGAGTGTAAGACATAAAAAATATCTTTTAGAGGGAGTGCAATTTCACCCGGAAGCTCTCCTAACAGAGTGTGGGTACGAGATGTTGGCTAACTTTTTAGCAGAAGCAAAAACTTTTCTTCAAATCAAGGAAATCAAAGTAAAAATAAAAGTTTAGGAGTAGGAGATGAAAAAAGCAAAAATTATAGACTTTAAAAGTAATTTAGATAGTATGGAGTTATTCGAAGCTATAAAAAAAGATGGGAACTATCCGTTTTTTTTAGATAGTGGGATGGATAGTGAAAAATTGGGAAGGTATTCATTTATAGGTGTAGATCCGTTTTTAATGATAAAATCAGAAGGAAATAGAGTGAGTTTAGAAGAAGATGGGAAGGTGAAAACAATGGATGGGAATCCTTTGGATATTTTACAGGAGAAATTAGATCTATATAAAATTGAGAGGGAGGAGATCCCCTTTGTAGGTGGAGGAGTGGGATACTTTTCTTACGACTTAGCTCATCTGATGGAAAAATTACCAAAGAAAGTAAAAAAAAATGTGGATATTCCTGAAATGGTCATGGGGTTTTATGACGGGATCATAATAATAGATCATAGAGATAATAAAAAATATATAGGAGCAATAGGATTTAAAGAAAATATAGAGGAAATAATAAAAAAAATAGAAAATAATATAGAACAACATGAAAAAAAATTAAAAATAGAAGAAACAAAAAAAAATCTGAAGGATAGAGATATAAACTCTAATATGACAGAGGAATATTATTTGGCATCTATAAAAAAGTTGAAGGACTATATCTATTCAGGGGATATCTACCAAGTAAATCTTACCCAGAGGTTTGAGTGCGATTTTGAAGGGGACTCCAATGAATTATATAAAAATTTAAAGGCAATAAATCCAGCTCCATTTGCCGTATATTTAGATTTTGGAGAGGGAGAAATAATATCTAGTTCACCAGAAAGGTTTATAAAACTAACTGATGGAACAATAGAGACTAGGCCTATGAAGGGAACTAGACCCCGTGGAAAATCAAAAGAAGAAGATGAGAGACTAAAGGCAAAGTTAATAAATAGTAAAAAAGATAGGGCTGAACTACTGATGATAGTAGACCTTATGAGAAACGATATAAGCAGGGTAGCCAAAACGGGAAGTGTAAAGGTAACGGAGTTATTTCATCTAGAAGAATATGCGACAGTGCTACAGATGGTAGCCACAATAGAGGGGGAACTAAAGGATGAACTATCAGCAGTAGACATAATAAAATCAACATTTCCAGGGGGATCTATCACGGGTGCTCCTAAAATAAGAGCCATGGAGATAATAGATGAACTAGAGACAACGGCTAGAAATATATATACTGGGAGTATAGGATACTTGGGATTCGATGGTGATATGGATCTAAATATCGCAATTAGAACAATAGTTTTAAAGGATGAGAAGGCATACTTTCAAGTAGGAGGAGGTATTGTCTGGGACTCAGATCCCCATGAAGAATATGAGGAAAGTCTGGTAAAGGGCCAGGCATTGGTGAAGGCACTGAACATAACTTAGGAGTTGAGTATGATGAATTACATAATTTCAAATGATAAATTCATATCATCGGATGAATTTAAGTTGAATATAGAAGATGGTTTGTTATATGGATACGGGGTTTTTGAGACCATTTTATTAAAAGATAAAAAATTAATTTATTTGAAAGAACATTACAAGCGCTTAATTAAAGCGGTTGAAAAAATTAAAATAAATATGGAACTAAGTTTTGAAAAATTAAGTTTTTATTTAAACCTTTATATTCAAAAAAACTCTTTAGAAAACTCTGTTTTGAGGGTAACTATTTTGAAAAATTGTGATTCATTTGATATGCTGATAACCCACAGGGAAGATAAGTATAAGGCTTCAAAATACAGAGAGGGATTTAAGATGGAAATATCTGAATTCAAAAGAAACCCCCATTCTATATTATCTGGGATTAAATCAGTAAATTATTTGGAAAATATATATGCACTTAGGGAAGCCAAGAAGATAGGCAGTGATGAAGTATTATTTTTGGATTGTAAAAATTATATATCTGAAGGGGCAACGTCGAATATATTTTTTATTAAAGATGGAGTGGTCCACACACCCACAAAGGAATGCGGACTGTTAAAGGGGATAATTAGAGAAAAAATTATAGAGATTATAGACGAAAATAGAGATTTGAGGTTAAAGCAAGGATTTTTTTCACTAAAAAAACTATTAGAGGCAGATGAGGTGTTTTTGACTAACTCTGTAATGGGAATTATGCCAGTATCAAAAATAGATCATACAGTTTATGATTTAAAAAAATATCGTATAACAGATTTATTGATAGAGGAACTTAGTAGATATTAAATTTTTAGGGAAAAAAGATAGACCTTAATAGATGAAAAACTCTAAAATACTAGGAGGCATAATATGAAAATACACAAAAAAATAATGGTATTAATTGGAATGTTGTTTATAGCAATAGTTTCTGTTGGTGAAGTAAATGGAGAAAAAAAAGAACAAATGAACAAGGTGTTATCGGATATATCTTTTTCATTAGAAACAACCCACTATAAGGATTTAAATATAGATGATGAATTTTCTAAAAATGTACTAAAAAATTATCTGGATACATTGGATTATAATCATCAATATTTCACCCAAGCTGAAGTAGATGAAATCTATGAAAAGTGGGGGATACAATTAGATGATGATTTTTTAAAGGGGAACTCTAGAGCAGCTTTTGAAATATATGATATTTATAAAAATGCTGTAGAAAGAGTGATCAAATATCAAACTAAACTATTGAAAAACCCTAGGAGTTTAGATTTTACTGTGGATGAAAAATTAGTTTATGATAGGGAAGAGAAACCGTATTTTTCAACAAAAAAGGCCTATGAAAACCATTGGAAAAAGATGTTAAAGTCATCCATCTTATCCTTAGAGGACTATGAAGAATTGACATATAAAGAGAGCACTGATAGGATGAAGAGCAGGATGGTAACAAGAAAAAAATTATTGGAGAAAAAAACTACAGATGATATATATTCATATTTTGTAAATGCTTTTTTAAAGGAATATGGTCCTCATACTAGCTATCTTTCGGCTAAGGAAAAAGCAGATTTTGATATAAGTATGAAACTGCAACTTTCAGGGATAGGAGCAGTACTTACGGGGGAAAAAGGATTTATTAAGGTTGTAAAAGTCATGCCTAATGGTCCTGCTGCAAAAGGAAAGCAACTCCAGCCTGAGGATAAAATAATAGCTGTAGCCACAGATGGGAAAACGTTTGAAGATATAATGGACTGGCCCCTGGGAGATGCCGTAAACCTTATTAGAGGAGAAGAGGGGACAACTGTAAAATTAAGGGTAATTCCAAGTGGCAGTAAAACGGCGAAAGAATATACTTTTGTAAGGGAAAATGTAAAATTAGAAGATAGGGGAGCTAGATATTTTATAAAGGAAGCTAAGTCAAAAAATTCCATTTATAAGATAGGAGTAATTAGTCTACCCTCATTTTATATGGATTTTGATGCTTATAGTAAGGGAGATAAAAATTATAAGAGTACTACAAGGGATGTAAAGGAAATTATAGAAAAATTAAATAATGAAAATATAGATGGGTTGATCATAGATCTTAGAAATAATGGTGGAGGATCTCTCAGCGAAGTAAATAATCTTATGGGATTATTTATACCCTATGGTCCTGTAGTCCAAGTAAAGGAAGGTGGACGCGTAAGTTATTTAGGAGACGGGGATATGACAACTTATTTTGATAAACCAGTAATAGTCATGGTAAATAGACTCAGTGCATCTGCATCTGAAATTTTTGCAGCAGCAATGCAGGATTATAGACGTGGAATAATTGTGGGGACTACTACTTTTGGGAAGGGAACAGTACAGACTATAAAAATTTTAGACCTTGGAGAATTAAAATATACTAATGGTAAATTTTATCGTATAGATGGTGGAAGTACACAGCATAAAGGTGTGACGCCGGATATATTATTTCCTCCTACATATGACAGTACAGAGATAGGAGAAAGTTCACTGGATAATCCGCTCCCTTGGGATGAGGTAGACTCTCTAATAAATGGAAGAGAAAGTAAAAGTAATAACCAACTAAAAAAATATTTGACCGAAAAACATATGGAAAGAGTAGCAAAAAATCCTGATTTTATCTATAATACTAAAAGGTATGCTGTTATCCAAGAAATAACAAAGGATAAAGAGATATCTTTAAATAGAACGGTCAGAGAGAGGGAAACAAAGGAATTGGAAGATAAATGGCTAAAGATAACCAATGAGAAGATGGTGGCTAAAAATGAAGTAGAACTTAAGGATTATAAGGCTTTAGAAGAATACAATAAAAAAAGAGCTAAAAAAGATCAACTGGAACTATTAAAAAAAGATGGTGAAATTATAGAAACAGTGAAGATATTAGCTGATGAAATAGCCATAGGAAGAAAAAGATAAAAACTATATGAATTAGAGTTAAAAGAATTACCTTTATATTTGAGTAAAGTTTTTAATGTTTTAAGGTGTTTTATTGAAGGTATTTTAATTACATATGAGATGGATTAAAAAAGATTATAAAAATTGAAACCAAGAAGATTTAGTTTTGAATGACTAAATCTTCTTGGTTTTTTTAAAAGAATAAAATTTATTATTATAGGATTTTTAGGAGTTTTAACTGTTTTAAATTTTATATAAATTGAATTAATAAAATATACCGCTGGAAAGATATCTCTCTCCTGTATCCATAATAAGGGTCAATATTTTTTTACCTTTATTTTCAGGACGCCTAGCCAGGTTTAATGCAGTAGCCAAGTTTGCTCCAGAAGAAATTCCTCCCAGTACTCCCTCCTCTTTGGCTAGCCTGTTAGTGATCTCTTTGGCCTCTTCATAGGAGATGGTAGCTATTTCATCCATAACAGATGGATCGAATGTGGCAGGAATAAACCCAGCACTCATTCCCATTCCCTGGATATCGTGGGGACCAGTAACTCCTGTAGAGATAAATGGAGCCCTCATAGGTTCTACAGCGACAGTATAAATATCGTTATTTTTATCCTTTAAATATTTTGATACTCCTGAAAAACTTCCTCCAGTTCCAGTCCCACAGATAAAGATATCTAACTCATCTTTAAAAGTTTCCCAAATCTCAGTCCCTGTAGAATTATAATGTGCCATGGGGTTAGCTGGGTTTGAAAATTGATCAGGAGCAAAACTATTTGGGTGTTGCTTCATCAATTCATCGAGTTTACACAGACAGCCTTTCATTCCTTGAGACCCGTCAGTTAAAACTAGTTCAGCTCCATAGGCATTTAAAAGTTTTCTTCTCTCTACACTTACGCAATCAGGCATGACAATGATTAACTTATATCCTTTCACGGCACAGACCATAGCTAGACCAATTCCTGTATTTCCACTGGTTGACTCGATAATTGTATCGCCTTTTTTTAAGTGCCCGCTTTTTTCAGCTTCCTCTATCATATTCAAAGCCACTCTGTCTTTTACAGAACCAGCAGGGTTAAAGGATTCCAATTTGATATAGATGTCTGCATGGGTATCGTTGATATTATTTATTTTTAAAATTGGAGTTCTTCCAATAGTTTCTAGGATGTTATTTAATATTTTCATTTTTTATCCACCTCTGTTATATATTTGTCAAAGCTATTAACAGTATATCATTTATATATAGAACAATAAAGCAACAAAAATAAACTTTTTTTGTTCCATGAATTATGGTGGTCGTGTTTGTCAAACAGTTTATGAAAAAACTTAAGCAATTTTTTAAGTACCAAAATATACTTTAGCAGGTGTTTCATAATCTAAAGAACTATGTCCTCTATCGTTATTATAAAAATTAATATACCATTTTATTCCCGTGTATAATTCTCTATGGTGGTCGTGTTTGTCAAACAGTTTATGAAAAAACTTAAGCAATTTTTTGAGTACCAAAATATACCTTAGCAGGTGTTTCATAATCTAAAGAACTATGTCCTCTATCGTTATTATAAAAATTAATATACCTTTT
>NZ_JBAHZY010000027.1:0-17388 GCF_037132775.1 Psychrilyobacter sp. | reverse complement strand
AGGTATATTAATTTTTATAATAACGATAGAGGACATAGTTCTTTAGATTATGAAACACCTGCTAAGGTATATTTTGGTACTCAAAAAATTGCTTAAGTTTTTTCATAAACTGTTTGACAAACACGACCACCATATTTTATAGAAAAGAGAGCTTAGAACTATTGCAGTAACTAGACTTTCTTTAATATTTAATTAATAAATATGGAGGGATATATGGATAAATTTTTTAAATGTATTGCTAATTTAAAACTTTTTTTTCAAGGAGCATTTAATCATAAAGCCATGTCTATAAGCAAAATAGAAGAATCACTAGTAGACGGAGTAGATCAATTTTTATTTTTGTGTTTTTCAGAGAATTTAGGGATAGAATTACCTACTAGTTATTACACTTTGGAATTACTACCATATCTTAGGAGAAGAATTGGCTCATTGGGAAGAAAAAATGATAGACAGAAAAAAAATATGGAAGACTAAAGTGACGGAATGCCTACTATAGAATAAAAGAGAGATAATAAATTATGAAAAAGATTATTTTTGTGGGTGGAAAAGGAGGTGTTGGTAAAACAACATGTGCTTCTTCTATAGCTTTTATACATTCTAAAAAAAATAAAGTATTACTGGTTTCAACTGATCCGGCTCATTCGACAAGTGATTTATTTGATATCAAAATAAAACAACAGGATGAATTATATAAATATTCAGAGAATCTGGATATAATGGAAATTGATGGTGAAAAAGAAGCGGAGTTATATCTATCAAAAATTAAAAGACAGTGTAACCTTATGCTAAGCCCTGTAATCATGGGTGAAATTCAAGGTCAATTGAATAAGGCGAAAAATTCTCCCGGGACATATGAATCGTCTATTTTTGAAAAAATCAATAAAATTATAACAGGAAATCAAAGTTATGATTATATAATTTTTGATACTGCACCTACAGGTCATACATTGCATTTAATTAATCTGCCGAAGTCTGTAAATATTTGGATGAATACACTCATAAAAAAAAGAAGAAAAATTTTAATGCTTAAAAACATGAAGTTTAAAAAAAAAGATAGAATTGAAGATGATAGAGTATTGGATATTTTGGAAAAAAGACGGGATAATCTGGTAAAAATAAGCGAAATACTCGGGAATCCAAAGATAGTTTCATTTTATTTTGTGATGAATCCGGAAAAATTATCTTTTTTGGAAACCAAGCGTGGAATAAAAAGCTTGGAAGGATATGGTATAAAAGTTGATAAAATTATAATAAATAGAGTTTATCCAGATTCGATAGACGAATTTTGGCAGGAACAGAAGAATAATCAGCAAAAATTTATTGAATTTATACGTATCGAATTCAGCGGTAGATAAATTTTAACCATTCCATATTTCAGAAAAGAAAAAAAAGATACATTAGATCAGGTAGGTAGGATATTTTTATAGCAAAACAACCTTTAAAAAATAACAGATATATAGTATAATGCCCTGTAAATATAAAAAACTTAAGGAGTGATTATTCAATGAATATCATGTTATTTGGAGCACCAGGTGCCGGTAAAGGTACACAAGCAAAATTTTTAATAGAAAAATACGATATACCTCAAATATCAACAGGAGATATCTTGAGAGCTGCTATAAAAGCTGGAACAAAGATGGGATTAGAAGCAAAAAAATTCATGGATGAGGGGAGCTTAGTGCCGGATTCAACGATTATCGGGATAATAAGAGATAGATTAGGCGAAGCAGATTGTATGGAAGGATTTATCTTAGATGGATTCCCTAGAACAATTCCTCAGGCAGAGGCACTAGAAGAATTGATGGGAAATATGAAAATATCCCTGGATAGAGTAATATCTCTAAATGTGCCTGATGATCTAATTGTAGACAGAATAACTGGAAGAAGGGTATGCCCTAAATGTGGAGCATCTTTCCATGTTGAATTTAACCCACCAAAATCTACAGATATCTGTGACTACTGTGGAGAAGCATTGATCATAAGAAAAGATGATACAGCTGAGACTGTTGTAAATAGATTAGCTTCATATCATTCTCAAACTGCACCATTATTTGATTTTTATACTAGCAGAGGGGTAATGGCAGAAGTAGATGGAACGAAAGATGTTTCAGAAGTAAAGGAAGATATATTTAAAATATTAGGATAATCTATCTAAAAAAGGAAATGTAAGGAGGAATAAAATGTCAATAACAATTAAGACCAGAGAAGAGATAGAAAAGATAAAGGCAGCCAATCAAATAATTGCTAGATTATATAATGAAATATTACCTAGTAAGATAGTACCGGGAGCATCAACAGGCGAGCTTAACAAGATAATAGAGGACTATATCAGAAGTCAGGGTGCAGTTCCTGCAACTATAGGAGTAGGAGGACCACAGAATGCTTATCCAGCAGGGTCTTGTATATCTGTAAATGAAGTAGTAGTACACGGGATACCTAGTGATAGAATCTTACAGGAAGGAGATATAGTAAGTATCGACACTGTAACTAATTTAGATGGTTACTTTGGAGATTCAGCAATAACTTTTCCTGTAGGGGAGATAGACGAGGAATCAAAAAAATTACTAGAAGTAACTAAAAAAGCCCTGGAAATAGGGATTGAACAATGTTATGCTGGTAACAGGTTAGGAGATCTTGGAAATGCCATAGAAAGTTATGTAAAGAAAAACAAATTTACAGTGGTAAGAGATTTTTGTGGTCATGGAGTAGGATATACTATGCATGAAGATCCTATGGTAATGAACTTTGGAAGAAAAGGAAGAGGGATAAAATTAGAAGAAGGAATGGTAATTGCTATAGAGCCTATGGTAAATTCAGGATCATATAAGGTAGGAATTTTGGATGATGGCTGGACAGCGGTTACTAAAGATGGAAAGAGAAGTGCACACTTCGAACATTCGGTAGCTATTGTAGATGGAAAACCACTAATTTTAAGTGAATATGAAAAATAAAATAAGAAATAATATGGTTTGAAATCTGTGTCAAAAGTTTTTGTAAAAATTAGTGTAGATTGGTGACAAAAAAAAGTTTATTAGTGGAAATTAGCGTAATTCATGGTAAACTAATTTGTGTTTAATCGGTGTTAAAATTAGGGGCGACATATTAAATCTAAGCCAATAAATATAGTTTGTGAATAGTCAATTTATAAATCTGAAGAACCAATATTTTTGCCTCTGTTAGAAACTAAAAAAATAGGATAAAACAAAAATTAAAAGTAGACTTCTTGTACGACTTATGATATAATAATTCGGTATTAACAATAAGTTTCGAGGAGGAAGTATGGCGAAACAAGACGTAATAGAATTAGAAGGGGTAATACTTGAAACGTTACCTAATGCTATGTTTAAAGTAGAATTAGAGAACGGACATGTGATTTTAGGTCACATATCAGGAAAGATGAGAATGCATTACATTAGAATCTTGCCTGGAGATAAGGTATTAGTTCAAGTTTCACCTTATGATTTATCAAGAGGGAGAATTGTTTACAGAAAAAAATAATTTTTTTGTGAGAGGAGGTTTCAAATGAAAGTAAGAGCATCAGTAAAGCCTATTTGCGATAAGTGTAAGATCATAAAAAGACATGGAAAGATCAGAGTAATCTGTAAATCTAATCCTAAGCACAAGCAAGTTCAAGGGTAATTGAAAGCAACACACATTTGAAAAATGCGTACTGTAAAGATATGTTGACCTGTAGAGGCGGTACTTTTGGATGAAAATTCGAAGTAATCAAAAGGCATGTCGAGGAAAGTGTTTAGCTGGTTATTATACCAAGCGATATATAAAGTAAACGAGGAGGAAAATACGTGGCAAGAGTAGCAGGAGTAGATATCCCTAGAAATAAGAGAATCGTAATCGCATTAACTTATGTCTTTGGAATCGGACAAACAACTTCAGAAAGAGTTTTAACGGAAGCTGGAGTAAGCTTTGATATTAGAGTTAAAGATATGACTGAAGAAGAATTAAACAAGATAAGAGCTATAGTTGACGGAGTTAAAGTTGAGGGTGACTTAAGAAAAGACATCAGAATGGATATCAAGAGACTATTAGACATCAGATGTTATAGAGGTTCTAGACATAGAGCAAACTTACCTGTAAGAGGGCAAAAGTCTAAAACAAATGCAAGGACTGTTAAAGGACCAAAGAAAGCAGTTAATAAGAAATAATAA
This sequence comes from Psychrilyobacter sp., assembly GCF_037132775.1. GTDB lineage: Bacteria > Fusobacteriota > Fusobacteriia > Fusobacteriales > Fusobacteriaceae > Psychrilyobacter. The sequence continues at coordinate 13,222 of NZ_JBAHZY010000027.1, read as the reverse complement.
TAATAAATCTAATTATATAGAAAATTTTAAGTAAGGAGGAGTTAACTTGGCTAAGAAAAGAGGCGCAGTTAAAACTAAGAAAATAAAAAAGAATATTCCTTTAGGAATAGCTCATATACATTCAACTTTTAATAACACTATCATCGCTATCACAGATACCGAAGGAAGAGTTATAGCTTGGAAATCTGGAGGAACTTCAGGATTCAAGAATACTAAAAAAGGAACTCCATTCGCAGCTCAAATAGCAGCGGAAGAAGTAGCTAAAGCAGCTATGGAACATGGAATGAAAAAGGTAGAAGTAAGAGTGAAGGGACCTGGTTCTGGAAGAGAAGCTACTATCAGATCATTACAAGCAGCTGGATTAGAAGTATCAAAAATTGTTGATGCTACACCAATTCCACATAACGGATGTAGACCACCTAAAAAGAGAAGAGTGTAGTTCACTTATTCACAATTATTGTAGATAAAAGAATTCTGATTATCGGAGTTAAATAAGAAAAAAAAGGAGGATATAGGTCAATGGCAATTAATAGACAGCCTGTATTAAAGAGATGTAGAGCTCTTGGATTGGATCCAATAGTTTTAGGTATAAATAAAAAATCAAAGAGAGGTCCTAGACCCAATGCAAATCAAAAACCAACTGAATATGCTATTCAATTAAGAGAAAAGCAAAAAGCGAAATTCGTATATGCTGTAATGGAAAAGCAATTCAAAAAGTTATATGAGGAAGCTTCAAGAAAAGAAGGAGTAACAGGTCTTAACTTGATTCAATATTTAGAGAGAAGATTAGTAAATGTAGTATACAGAATGGGGTTTGCTTCTACTAGAAGACAAGCTAGACAAGTTGTATCTCATGGACATGTTTCTGTAAATGGAAGAAAAGTAAATATCGCGTCTTACAGAGTTAAAGCTGGAGATGTTGTAGCAGTTATAGAAAATTCAAAAAATGTTGATTTAATCAAATCATCTTTAGAAGATGCTAACGCACCTGCTTGGATTGAATTAGATAAAGCTAACTTTGCTGGGAAAATCTTACAGAACCCTACAAAAGACGATGTGGACTTCGAATTAAATGAAGCATTAATCGTAGAATTCTACTCAAGATAATAAGTTTTGAGAGCACAAAATTTTATGTAGGAGTGATTCAATGTTAAAGATCGAAAAATTAGCAAGAAATATAAACATTACAGAAGAAAAAACTAGTGAGTTTAGTGGAAGTTATGTAGTGGAACCACTATATAGAGGGTATGGAAATACGATTGGGAATGCATTTAGAAGAGTGTTATTATCATCTATTCCAGGAACAGCTATTAAAGGTGTAAGAATTGACGGTGTTTTAAATGAATTTTCTACTATGGAAGGTGTTAAAGAAGCTGTAACTGATATTATCCTTAATGTTAAGGATATCGTAGTTAAAGCTGTTGAACCTGGTGAGAAAAAAATGACACTATCAATAGAAGGACCAAGAATCATTACAGCTGCTGACATCATTCCAGATGCTGGTATCGAAATAATAAATCCTGATCATGTTATCTGTACAGTTACTACTGACAGAAGAATAGATATGGAATTTATGGTTGATACTGGAGAAGGTTTTGTAGTTGCAGATGATATTGATAATACAGATTGGTCTATAGAGTATATCCCAATTGATGCGATATATACTCCAATCAAAAAAGTTTCTTACTCTGTAGAAGATACAATGGTAGGAAGACAAACTGATTTTGATAAATTAACATTAAATGTTGCAACTGATGGAAGTGTTGAAATCAGAGATGCAATTTCATATGCAGTTGAGTTATTAAATTTCCACTTCAACCCATTCTTAGAGATTGGTGACAGAATGGAGAGTTTAAGAGATCAAGAAGAAGAAGAGTTAAATGATGAGCCTGTAACAGCTGTTGTTGAAAATAATGTGGCAGGAACTAAAATTGAGGAGTTAGATCTTACTGTAAGATCATTCAATTGTCTTAAAAAGGCTGGAATTGAAGACGTTGGTCAACTTTCTGAGATGGGATTAACTGAATTGTTAAAAATCAAAAACTTAGGAAGAAAATCACTGGATGAAATTTTGGACAAAATGAGAGAATTAGGTTTTGACTTACAGGGTAACAATACCTCTAATTAATTTTATAAGCAAAGGAGGCTAGCTTAAAAATGAATCATAATAAATCATATAGAAAGTTAGGTAGAAGGACAAAACATAGAATGGCTATGTTAATGAACTTAACTATTTCTTTAATAAATGAAGAAAGAATAGAAACAACTGTAACTAGAGCGAAGGAATTAAGAAAATTTGCTGAAAGAATGGTTACTTTAGGTAAAAAAGGAGACTTAGCTGCAAGAAGAAGAGCTCTTGCATTCTTAAGAGACAAAGATACTGTAGCAAAATTATTTGCTGACGTAGCTCCTAAGTATACTGAAAGAAAAGGTGGATATACTAGAATTATGAAAACTGGTATCAGAAGAGGAGACTCTTCACCAATGGCAATAATCGAATTTGTATAAACCAATTATAAATAGTTAGGTCACTATGTGATCTAGCTATTTTTTTATGGAAAATAAAAATTAAATTTTAACAAAAAAATAAGAAACAAAAAATAAGAAGTGAGAAGCCGGGTGGCTTCTCATTTCTTATTTTTTGAAAACTTCTGATTTACTATGAGTGCTCCAAATACACATCCCATTCCAATAAAAGAGATAAGGTTAGGAGATTCATTGGGTAAGATACTCCAACTGATGATGGCTCCCGAAACAGGAATAAAAAACTTAAACATATTAAGTTCTGATACCTTTACTCCATCTACTTGGATTAAGAAAAACCAGATAGAGAAAGCGACAGCTGATACTAAGGCAAGCCAAACTAAAGTGATATAAAAATTAATTGGCTGGTTTAACTCAATTTCTCCTTCGAATATTCTTCCCATCCCTAGAAGGATAAGTCCACCCCACAACATTTGATTGGTGGTTAAAAACACTCCTGAAATTTCTTTTTTTAGCTGAGCTATCTTTATATTGGCAAAACTAGTTAGGGTGGAATTAGTCAAGAGTAGGAGGATTCCAAAGATCTCTTTTTGACCAACTGGTGTAAGAGGTTTTGAATTCACCATAATAACAACTATCCCTAATAATCCAAGCAATATACTTAAGCCTTTATATCTATCCATTCTATCATCAGCCATGGTAAAGTGGGTCATAACAGCTGTGATAAGTGGTCCTGATCCAATAATAATGGCGGCAGTAGCTCCTCCTACATAACCCATGGCTATATAGTAAAGTGCATAACCAATAGCCGTATTTAGAAAAACGACATATGCTATTACCTTTCTATGGATGAAAAGCTGGGTAAAACTATCTCGTTTCCAAGCAAAAGGGACCAAGATAAGTCCTGCTAATGTAAACCTAAGTCCCGCAAATGTAAACGGTTTTGGCATATATTCGAATCCAATTTTAACTCCTGCAAATGCAGTGGACCAGAGTAGACAGGCTACTATGGCTAGTCCTGCAATATTTTTTTTTTCTAATTTCATTGAATACTCCTAGATTATTTTCTGTTAAATTTTTCGATAACCCTGTCGATGCTTTTGGCAGAGATCATAGATTTAGCAGCTTTAGATGCAGTTTCTATAAGAGGTTCAATCTCCTCAACTCTATCTTTTTTACTGAATGTATCTAAAACAAAGTTTATAACTTCCTCGGTTCTTTTTGGTTTTCCAATTCCACATTTTATTCTGATAAACTCTTCTCCAAGGTGGAAAATAATAGATTTCACTCCATTGTGTCCCCCGGCTCTTCCCTTTTTTTTGATTTTAAGTTTACCTAGTGTAATGTCCATATCGTCATAGATGACTACCAGATCTTCAATGGGATCTAACTTGTAGAATTTGACAGCTTCTCTTATAGAATCACCACTGAGATTCATAAATGTCATAGGTTTAAGTAAAAAAACCTTCTCTCCGTCGAGGATAGCTTCTCCAAAATCAGCATTGAATCTATCTCTAAAATTAGTCACTCCTAATTCTTCTGCTAAATAGTCTATTACGTCAAATCCTATATTATGTCTTGTATTATGGTATTTATTACCTGGATTTCCCAACCCTACTATTAATTTCATTCTTTTTTTCTCCTTCATTTTTTCAAATTCTTTATTATTCCCTTAGTCCATTTGCAAAATAACCCTTCATCTCTTCCAAAAATTCACCCTTATCTTTAATATTTTTCGTGAAGAAAAATTCAATGCCCATATAATGTGCTACCCCTAATAATACTGATGAGATTATTCTTTTTTCTTCAAATTTATAGGGGAGGCCTTCCATTGTTTTTATATAGAGTTCATCCAAGGAATTATTGTAATCTATAACCATATCTTCAGCTATAAATTCTGATCTTCTCAAAAGCTCGTATTTATGGGGCGATCTTCCATAAAATTCTAATAATAGATAGAGGAAGAGTATGTGGGTCTCATTTACAGAAAAATTTTTTTGAACATTATCTTTCAAAAAATAAAGTGTTGTTTTTTTTAAATTTGCTACAATTTCTCGGAGGAAGACCTCTTTATTTTCATAGAAATGATAAAAACTACCTACACCTATCTGAGTTTCTCCAGCAATATCATTTATGGTAACCTTGTAATAATTTGTCTCACCAAAAAGTTTTTCTCCTACCTCTAAAAGTTTATGTTTTTTATTCCCGCTATTAAATAAAACCCTCAAATAAAAATCCATATCTTCAAAACTTTCTACTTCTAAATCGCTTCTATTAAAAAACCCATGGAGAAGGACTTGAGCTAAAAATTTTTCATCTATCTCGAGGTTTCTCTTTACAAAATTTACATTTATATATCTTATTCCTGACATTATAAAGAGATATTCTAACTCCTTTAGTTCCCTTCCATACACAACTTTCAATGCTTCTAAATAAACTTTTCTAAGTTTCTGTTCATATTCGATAAATTTATACTGTCCCTCTCGATACACTCTGATAAGGGGGAATTCTTTCACAGTTATATCAAAATTTAGGAGGATAAAATTTTCCATTCTAGCTTGAAGATTAGTTCCCTCTATATTTTTAAACTGTTCTTCAATTCTGTTGCTGGTTTCTTCCAAAAGATATGTAAATAACTCCTCTTTATTTCTAAAATAGTTATATATTATACCATTTGAAATTTTCGCATTTTTACAGATTTGAGCTATTGAAACTTTTCCATATGAATCTTTTGAAAAAAGATCAATGGCTGAATCTATAATTTTTTGTTTAGTCTTTTTTTTCATACTTCCTCCAAGAGCAACTTTGTTTTTATTCCAATTAATTCTCTCTATTATAACACGAAAGAAAAGACCATAAACAATTAATTTTGTCCATGGCCTTTCTCTCTATTTTTAAATATATGACTATACTTTTTGCTGACTTAATTTACTAAGTTCATTATTTAAAAGTGGTAAGATCTTATTTACGTCTCCAACAATACCAAGATCTGCAGTATTGAATATGTTAGCTCCCTTGTCTTTATTTATAGCTATAATATATTCAGATTCTTCCATCCCGGCAATATGCTGGATAGCTCCAGAGATTCCCAAGGCAAAATAGATATCCGGTCTAACTGTTTTTCCAGTTTGTCCTACCTGTCTATCGTGACCCATGATCCCTGCATCTATCATAGCACGAGAAGAGGAAACTGTAGCGCCAATATTATCAGCCAAGATTTCTAAATTTTTAAAGTTTTGAGCTGTTCCAACACCACGACCACCTGATACTAAGATATTAGCATCTTCAATTTTTACAAGCTGCTTAGTTTCTTTTACTTCATCAATAAATCTAACTTTAAATTTACTTTCATCAAAATTCACACCAAACTCTATGATTTCACCAGTTCTAGTAGTATCTACTGCTAATTTTTGCATTACTCCAGGTCTTACACTAGACATTTGTGGTCTATGATCTGGACATACAATAGTCGCCATTAAGTTTCCACCGAAAGCAGGACGCGTCATAAGCATTTCTCTCTCTTCTGAAATTTCAAGAGATGTACAATCTGCTGTAAGTCCTGTAGCTAATCTTGCAGATACTCTAGGAGCAAGGTCTCTTCCTGTAGAAGTAGCTCCAACTAAAATTATATTTGGTTTTTCAAATTCTGAGATAGCAGTAAGTGCTTGAGCATATGGTTCAGTTAAATATCTATCCAATAAAGGACTATCTACATAGATTACTCTATCTGCTCCATATGAAATAAGATTTTGACATTGATCTTTAATTTTATCTCCTAAAAATACCGCTACTAACTCCTCTCCTAAGGTGTCAGCTAGCCCTCTACCTCTACCTAATAATTCAAGGGACACATTTTGAATTTCCCTAGATTTTTGTTCTATAAATATATATACGCCTTTATATTCATTTAAATTCATTGATCCCCCTACTTATATAATGAAATTTTCTTTTAATTTATCTACAATTATTGTAACAGCTTCTTGTGGTGTAACTTCATGGATTTTACCAGCTGATTTTGCACCTTTAGTAAATGATTTTTTAACCTTTGTAGGAGAACCAGCAAGTCCTAGAACTTCTAAATCGATATCGATCATACTAGTATTCCAAACTTCTATTTTTTTCTCTCTAACAGCTTCTATTATTTTAGAAACTGACATATATCTAGGATTATTAGCTTCCGATAATACAGTCAGAACACAAGGAGTCTCTGATTCTAATAATTGATAACCATCTTCTACACCTCTTTTTACTCTTACTAAATTTTCACCTACGATATCTATCTCTTTTACGTATGACATTTGAGGTAGTCCCAGATGTTCTGCTAACTGCGGTCCAACTTGTGCTGTATCTCCGTCAATAGCTTGTCTTCCTGTGATTATTATATCAAAGTCTAATTTTTTTAGTGCCCCTGCTAAAGCATTTGAAGTTGCAAGTGAATCTGCCCCTGCAAATTTTCTATCAGTTAAGAGTATTCCTTTATCTACACCCATTGCAAAAGCTTCTTTTAGAACTTGCTCTGCCTGAGGAGGTCCCATTGTAATTGCTGTGATATGTGCTCCATGAAGATCTTTTAACTTTAGCGCTTCCTCTAAACCAGCTTTATCATCTGGATTTATAATACTAGGGACACCGTCTCTAATTAATGTTCCCTTGATTGGATCTAATCTGATCTCTGTGGTATCTGGTACCTGTTTTATACAAACTACTATATTCATAAAATCCCCCATTTTTATATTTTATTACTTCAATAAACTTGCTGCTATTACCATTTTTTGAACTTCAGAAGTTCCCTCATATATCTCAGTTATCTTGGCATCTCTCATCATTCTTTCTACAGGATAGTCTCTAGTGTAACCGTATCCTCCATGAAGTTGAACAGCTTTTGTAGTTACTTCCATAGCTGTTTCCGAAGCAAATAATTTTGCCATGGCAGCTTCTACAGAATATTTTTCCTTATTGTCTTTCTTTGTGGCAGCTTTTCTAACTAATAATCTTGAAGCTTCTATTTTTGTGTCCATATCAGCTAATTGAAATTGAGTATTTTGGAATTTAGAAATAGATCTTCCAAATTGAGTTCTCTCTTTTACATATTTTACAGTTTCATCTAATGCACCTTGGGCAATTCCTAAGGCTTGAGAAGCTATACCAATACGTCCACCATCAAGAGTCATCATAGCTATTTTAAATCCTTTACCGACAGCTCCTAATAAATTTTCTTTAGGAATTCTGCACTCTTCAAATATAAGTTCACAAGTAGCTGAGGCTTTTATTCCTAATTTTTTTTCTTTCTTTCCGATACTAAATCCTTTTCTGTCTGCTTCTACAATAAATGTTGTGATACCTTTTAATCCTTTAGATTTATCGGTCATAGCAAAAATAACATAGATATGTGCATATCCAGCATTGGTAATAAATATCTTGGAACCGTTAAGTACCCATTCATTAGTTTCTTCATCTAAATAAGCTGTAGTTTGTTGCCCTGCAGCATCGGTTCCAGCATTTGGTTCAGTTAATCCAAAAGCCCCAAGCCACTCTCCACTACACATCTTAGGTAAATATCTTTGTTTTTGTTCCTCTGTACCAAATTCATAGATAGGAGCCATTCCAAGTGAAGTATGTGCAGATACGATTACTCCCGTAGTCCCGCAAGCTTTAGAAAGTTCTTCTACTACCATAGAATACATGAGGTTATCTCCACCTTCTCCTCCATATTCCTTAGCTATAGGAATACCAAAAAGTCCTAATTTAGCCATTTTTTCCACAGTTTCTACAGGAAATCTTTCCTCTTCATCGATCTCTCCAGCTATGGGTTTAACTTCTCTTTCTGTGAACTCACTGATCATTTTTTCTAATATTTTGTATTCTTCATTCAATCCAAAATTCAATTTATGCCCCCTTTTGTTAAAAAAGTTATTTTTTTCACTTTTTATATAAAAAAATTATTTCTTACTAAGTTTATATAACTTTTTATTGCTGTTGTCAACACTTTTTTCAAAAAAATGTTTTTTTTTTTGAATAGTCACTCACTAAAGTTTGGGATACGATTTTTTAATAAATTAAATTATTTTTTGTGAAATTCATTTTATAGTGTAACTAAGAATAGCTTATTTGTGGGGTTTGAGTTTGAAAAAACATACTTTTTTTATGAATTTATTATTGACTAAATCAGGTAATAGTGGTAACATTTTATTATTTAATGAACTATCTCTCAAAAAAAATACGGAATAAATATGCCTGTCAGAGTTCCAGTAAAGAAAAAAAGTATTGTAGAATGTTTATAGAATAGAGAAATTATAGTATATATTAGTGTTGAAGAAAAATTAAAAAAGGGAGGCAAAAATGAGATTAGAAGGAAAAGTGTGCGTTGTGACTGGTGGAGCTAATGGAATAGGTGCTGAGATGTCAAAATTATTTGCTAAAAATGGAGCAAAGGTAATAGCGGCAGATATGGGTGATTTGACTTATACAGAAAAAAATGTTGAGGGTTATAAGCTCAATGTAACAGATCCAAAAGCTTGTGAGACCTTTTTTAATTATGCAGTAGAAAAATACGGAAAGATAGATATTTTGGTAAATAATGCAGGGATAACTAGAGATGCATTGACTCATAAAATCACAGATGAGATGTGGAATCTGGTAATAGATGTTAATTTAAAAGGTGTATTCAATCTGACTAAATTTGTAGGACCTCATATGATGACTATAGGGGCAGGGTCTATCATCAATATATCATCGGTAGTAGGAGAATATGGAAATGTTGGACAGGCTAACTACGCGGCTACTAAAGCAGGAATTATCGGATTGACTAAAACTTGGGCAAAAGAATTTGCTAGAAAAGGTGCAGCAGTAAGGGTAAACGCCATAGCACCAGGTTATGTAATGACTGATATATTAAAAACTGTTCCACAAGATTTATTGGATAAATTTGCTAAAATGACAATGTTAGGTAGATTGGGTCAGCCAGAAGAAATAGCAAAAGTAGCATTATTCTTAGCTAGTGACGATGCAAGTTACGTAACAGGACATACACTTAGTACAAATGGTGGAATGAGATTATAGGTAAAAAAAAAAAGAGAGTAGTTATAAATTTCACTTTATAATTGGTTGGATTTTTTACAAGGGGTGTTAAGATGTCAAAGGTATATATAGTTTCGGCTAAGAGAACGGCAGTAGGTTCATTTATGGGAAGTTTAAGTGGTGTGAAAGCAGCAAAATTAGGTGGAACAGTTATAAGAAATATAATTGAAGAAACTAAAATTGATCCTAAAAATATAGATGAAGTAATCTTGGGGAATGTGCTTTCAGCAGGACAAGGTCAGGGCGTAGGAAGACAAGCAGCGATAGATGGAGGAGTTCCAGTGGAGGTTCCAGCATACACAGTCAATATAATTTGTGGAAGCGGAATGAAAACTGTGATGCTAGCATATAATGCTATAAAATCTGGTGAAGCTAATCTGATAATGGCTGGAGGAGTAGAATCTATGTCTACAGCACCATACTTGATTCCTGAATCTACTAGATCGGGGCATAAGATGGGAGATTTCAAAACTGTAGATCATATGGTTTGTGATGCTCTTACAGATGCTTTCAAAGGATATCATATGGGAGTTACAGCTGAAAATATAGCCGAAAAATATAATTTATCCAAGGAGTCTCAAGATGTCTTTGCCGTAGAGTCTCAAAGGAAAGCTATAGCTGCTATAGACAGTGGTAGATTTAAAGATGAGATAGTACCTATAGAGGTAAAGTCTAGAAGGGAAACTATAATTTTTGATACTGATGAGCACCCAAATAGAAAAACAAGTTTGGAAAAATTAGGAAAGCTAAAAACTATCTTTAAAAAAGATGGAACGGTTACAGCAGGAAATGCTTCTGGAATAAATGACGGAGCAAGTGTAATGCTAGTGGCTTCCGAGGAAGCTGTCAAAAAATATAATCTGACTCCCTTGGTGGAGATAGTTGCCACTGGACAAGGGGGGGTTGATCCATCTATCATGGGGATGGGACCAGTTCCTGCTATTAAGAATGTTTTGAAAAAAGCTAAAATGACATTAAAAGAGATGGAGTTATTGGAACTAAACGAAGCCTTTGCAGCACAGGCTCTTGGAGTGATGACAGAATTAACTAGACAATATGATGTGACTTTGGATTGGTTTACTGATAAAACCAATGTAAATGGAGGAGCTATAGCTTTAGGACATCCTGTAGGAGCTAGTGGAAATAGGATTGCCACGACTCTTATCCATGAGATGAAGAAGAGAAATATGACATATGGTTTAGCATCCCTCTGTATTGGAGGAGGAATGGGGACAGCAATGATCTTAAAAAATGTGAAATAAAAAAGTAGCGTGATGTTGCATCCAGATAAAAAAAGGGAGTTAACCAATCTAATGACTGGTTAACTCCTAATTTTTTAATTAAAGTTTTCTTCTACGTATTTCTCGCTGACTACAGCAGCTATTGCACCGTCAGCAGAAGCAGTTATCGCTTGATATAATAATTTTTCCCTGCAATCTCCTGCAACATACACGCCTTCTAAGTTTTCTTTGGTAGAAGAAAGTTTTACATTTAGAGTTTTTTCATCTGCAATTAAAAAACCACCAGGATTAACTACTAATTTATCTTTAAATAATTCGCTATTTGGAATATTTCCAACTAGAACAAATACACCGATTGGTTTATTTCCTCCAGTGTGTTCTGTAATCTCCCCAGTTATATTATTCTTTAAAAGAACACTCTCGAGACCTCTAATAGGGTGACCCTTCATCTCTTCTACAGTGGTATCCCAAATGAAGTTTATCTTTTCGTTTTTAAATGCTTTTTCCTGTATAGATTTAGCAGCTCTTAACTTGTCTCTTCTGTGGACTACATTTACTTTTTTAGCAAATTTAGTTAAAAATATAGCTTCTTCTACAGCAGTATCTCCACCTCCAATAACAAATACTTCCAAATCCCTTACAAAAAATCCGTCACAGGTAGCACAATAGGAGACTCCTCTACCGGTATATTCTTTTTCACCAAGGGACACCGGCTAATCTAGGAGATGCTCCAGTAGCTAGGATAACGGATTTAGCTCTATACTCTATTCCTGAGTCACCAGTTAGAGTTTTTATTTTAGACTCTAAGTTAAGATTAATGATGGTATCGGTCTTGAATTCACATCCAAAATTTACAGCCTGATTTTCCATCCTCATTGCAATTTCAGTACCCGATTCAGAGATCATTCCACCGGGATAATTTTCAATCTCGGATGTAGTAGAAATTTGACCTCCTACCAGCATATTTTTCTCTATTACAAGTGTTTTCATCATTCCTCTTGCACCGTAAAGCCCTGCAGATAAACCAGCAGGTCCGGCTCCTAATATAATTAAGTCATATAAATTTTCCATAAAAAACCTCCTAAAACATTACTATTACCTAATATAACTATATACTTATTTTACTTAAATGACAATCAATAATTTATTTTCTCTTTTCCCCTTGCAATTGAGTAAAATGGAGGTATAATTGTATTAAAATATAAAAAAATGGAGGATGAACCTATGAAAGAAAAAATTTTAAAGTTATTGGCCAAATCAGAACCACTAAAAACTAGGGATATTGCTAAAGTGTTGAAGGTAGACAGTAAGGAAGTTACCAAAGCTATAAAAGCTTTAAAAAAAGAAGAAAAAATTGTTTCTCCTAAGAAAAGTTTCTATACAGTTGAAAAAATGGAGGAAAAATTAGTTGTAAGCAAGAAAGATTTTGTGTCTTTGTATAAAGAAAAAGGAACTTTTAAAACTAAGGTGGAAGCTGAAACAAGTTTAAATTCTTTCATGGATCTTGTAGGAGAATTATTGACCTCTGGAAAAGAAGTGAACTTCACAGGATGGGGAAAGTTTAAAATAGTTCAAAGAGAGGAAAGAATAGGAAGAAATCCTCAAACAGGGGAAGAGATCACAATTTTTGCTAAAAAAATAATTAAATTTAAATCTGGGAAAAAATTAGATGAGAAAGTGAATAATTAATCTAAAAAACAAATAGATATAATTATGATTAATGTTTTGTGTTAGTATTAAAAAAGGAGGGATTAGATGAGTAAGATCAAAGTGGATAGTATACAAGATGTAAGAACAGAATTGTTGTGTAATTCAGAAAATGACATAAAAATAAGAACTAGAAATGTAAAAGTAAAATATGAAAATGGAACTTCTAGAGTTGTTAGACATTTACCAATAGAAGCTTTTTTAAAAATATCGGAAGATGAAAATTTTTTAAAGACTTCTAAAATAGTTGATTTTTATGTGATGCGTGAAGATGCAGATTTAATAGTATTTTTAGAGGGTAGTCCAGATGTATCTGCATATGACTCGGTATCTTATAAATCATTAAAAAAACTAAATGATCGAGATGTAGTTAAAACTATAGTTATAAAAAATGGAGAAGAATTAACTGAGAAATACAAAGAAAAAATTAAAAAGAAATTTAAAAAAGTAGTTATAAAAAATGTAGAATAGGGTATTTTTAAAGTTTAGTGAAAATCAATTAAATTTTCTTAGTTAATGGAGTGGAGTTTGTTAATTGAGGAGATTTTTTTATTAATTTGAATATGTATTTCTATAATGGTCGTATAAATTCATACAAAGAGTGTTTAACCTTAAGCAAAAAAATAGGGTATAATTTAAGAAAACAATATGGGGGATTTTGATTATGAATACACGAAAAACTTACTCTTCTAAGTTTAAATTTAAGATCGTTT
>NZ_JBAHZY010000153.1:0-13838 GCF_037132775.1 Psychrilyobacter sp. | reverse complement strand
ACGATCTTAAATTTAAACTTAGAAGAGTAAGTTTTTCGTGTATTCATAATCAAAATCCCCCATATTGTTTTCTTAAATTATACCCTATTTTTTTGCTTAAGGTTAAACACTCTTTGTATGAATTTATACGACCATTATAATATGCTCTCATTGCCCTCCTATGCTTTCCTAAAAACTTCCCCTTGTGATTATACCCATGTAATCGAAATACGTCAAAGGATAAGGTCGGGAAAACAGTTGGTACTATTGAGATTGAGAGCATATCTTTAGATTCGTGTAACCAATGGACAAAACGTCCAACGAGAAGACAATTTGTCTTCCTGATGGACGTTTTTAGCTTATAAATAGAGGCTAAATTACAGTGATTTAAAGTCTCTCAATGTAGAGAGACGAAGGGCACTAAGAACTTTTTTCACAGTAATTCTATTCCTTTTTTTGTACATTCTTCAATTATATGAGCAGGCCATGAAGATGATTGAACTTCTCCAATATGGGCTTTTTCCAAGAAATACATACAAATTCTAGACTGCCCTATTCCTCCACCTACAGTAAAGGGTAGTTTTCCTTCAAGAAGCGATCTATGAAAATCCAGGTCTTTTTTCCACATAGTATCTGTTTTTTCCAGTTGCTCTAGGAGAGCTTTTTTGTCCACTCTGATACCCATAGAAGAAAGTTCTAAAGATCGGTTTAATACGGGATTCCAAAATAATATATCTCCGTTGAGTGACCAATCATCGTAATCTGGGGCACGACCGTCATGGATCTCTCCTGAAGGGAGCTTATCCCCAATTCCGAGAATAAACACAGAACCATATTCCTTAGTTATAGCATGTTCCCTTTCTTTAGGGGTGAATTCAGGATATTTTTCTTCCAATTCAATAGCTGTAATATAATGTATTTTTTCAGGTAAAGTAAGAATGAGAACTGGATATTCTCTCTTTATATAGCTTTCTGTTTTTTTAAAAGCGTTGTAAATTCTATCAACTATATTTTTAAGTTTTTCGATGTTTCTTTCCTCTTCTAAGATTATTTTTTCCCAGTCCCATTGGTCTACGTATAGAGAATGGATTTCAGAAAGATCCTCGTGTTTTCTTATAGCATTCATATCGGCGTATAAGCCTGTATGCGATTTAAATCCATATCTGTATAAAGCCATTCTTTTCCATTTTGCTAATGAATGAACGATCTCTAAGCTGTCTTCATGCTCAGTTGAAAAAGATACCGCCTTATCAATTCCGTTTAGATCATCGTTTAATCCAGTTGTCTTTCTTACGAATAGTGGAGCTGAAACTCTAGTTAGGTTAAGTTCGTAAGCTAATGAACTTTCAAAAAAATCTTTAAGTTTTTTGATTGCGATCTCTGTCTCTAGTAGTGGTAATTTACTCTTATATTTGTCTGTTATTTTTTTCATAGTTGTCCTCCTAAGTTTATTTGTTTAAGATTATAGAATAAAAGAGTTGAATAAATTAAAAAAACCATTAAAGCAAAATTGCCTTAATGATTTCCCTTATAGTTTCATTGAGGAGTTCTAGGCAATTGCATCTTGTTTTTATCACAAAATGGATTTGCCTAAAGATAACTAAATGTTATCTATATACAAATCCCCTCATATTATTATTATTATTATTATTGCTAGAAATTCTAATTAATTTAAACATAATCTTGCTCCTTATAATCTATTTGTAAAGAGTATAAACTATTTTCTCTACTATGTCAATAATAAATATTATAGTGTTTAAAAAATGCTACTTTATTAAAATTAAGTCTCTGAAACTATCTCTAATAGAAGGGGTAATTGTTTTTAATAACATATTATGGTATACTTTACAAGTAAAAGTCTTGAATTTTAAAGGTGTAAACTACTGTAAAACTTAAGAAAAAATAAAAATGAATAAAAGATCTTGAAAAAAAATAAAGTTGTAGGAAGGGATGAATAGATGTTTAAAAAATTAGATGACGTAGCAAAAAAGTATGATGAATTAAATGCGCTATTAGCGACTCCAGAAGTAGCGACAGATCACAAGAGAATGATCGAATACAATAAAGCTATAAATGATATGGAAGAAATTGTATTGAAATACAAAGAATACAGAGGGTATTTAGAAGAGTTAGAATTTATCAAAGTAAATTTAAAAGATGAAAAAGATAATGAGATGAAAGAGATGATGTTAGAAGAAAAAAGTGAAATAGAGGGGAAACTACCTGAAATAGAAGAGGAGATGAAAAGACTATTACTTCCAAAGGACCCTAATGATGATAAGAACGTAATCGTAGAAATAAGAGGTGGAGCAGGTGGAGATGAAGCTGCATTATTCGCTGGAGATATTTTTAGAATGTATAGTAGATATGCAGAAAGAAGAAAATGGAAGATAGAAATAATGGAAAAAAATGAAATAGGTGTAGGAGGATTAAAAGAGGTAATATTTTTAATCAAAGGTCAAGGAGCTTACTCTAGACTAAAATTTGAATCAGGAGTACATAGAGTACAAAGAGTACCCGCTACAGAAGGATCAGGAAGAATTCATACTTCTACAATTACAGTAGCAATCTTACCTGAAATAGATGATGTTGAACAAGTTGATATAAAAACAGGTGACCTTAAGATAGATACATATAGAGCAGGTGGATCAGGAGGGCAGCATGTAAATACTACAGATTCGGCAGTAAGAATAACGCATATACCTACGGGAACTGTTGTTCAATGTCAAGATGGTAGATCACAACTAAAAAACAGAGAGCAAGCTATGAAAATATTAGCAGCTAAATTATTTGAATCTGAAGTTGAAAAGCAAAGATCAGAAGTAGAAGGAAGCAGAAAATTACAGGTAGGAACTGGTGCTAGATCTGAAAAAATTAGAACGTATAACTTCCCGCAAGGAAGAGTAACAGATCACAGAATTAAACTAACAGTTCATAAGTTAGACTATATATTAGATGGAGAGATAGATGAGATAATCGACGCATTGATCACATTTGATCAGGCAGATCAACTACAAAGCATGGTAGATTAATGAAAAATTTACTCGATATATTGAGGTGGAGTGAGGAGTATTTTAAGAAATACTCCTTTTCTAAACCTAGATTAGAAGCAGAAAAAGTAATATCTCACGTATTATCCATTGATAGGATATTACTCTATGCAGAATATGATAGACCCCTTATAGATGACGAGAGGATGAAGATTAAAAAGTATATATTACAGATGATAAAGAAAAAAATCGGATTTGATGAATTTCTAAGGGAAGAGAAAATAAAAAACGGAAAAACGGAAAATAATAAAATAATTCCAGAACCACATAATGAGAATACAGGAAAAATCTATAGAAAAGAGTTTTTAGAACTTCTAACTAAGAGTATAATATATCTAAAAAAACATGGATCTAAGGAAGCAAAATTAGACGTGGAACATGTATTTAGTTATATTTTAAAAGTTTCTAGGATGGAGATGACCCTAAGATTTGAAAGGGAGATCACAGAGGCAGAAAAAAAAGAAATTCGAGAGATGTTGGTAGAAATAGGGAAAAATAAGAGACCTCTTCAATATGTTTTGGGATTTGAAGAGTTTTATGGTTATAAATTTTATGTAGATGAATCGGTACTTATTCCAAGATCTGAAACTGAATTATTGGTGGAAAGGTGTATAAAATTAATGGATGGAATAGAGGAACCCAAGGTATTAGATATCGGTAGTGGCAGTGGAGCTATATCAATAAGTTTAGGGAAGGAACTTCCAAAATCCATGGTTTTAGGAGTGGATATAAGTGAGAAAGCTCTAAAAATAGCTAATAAAAATAAGATAGAAAATAATGCTACCAATGTAAAATTTATTAAATCTGATGTAATGAAGGGTGTGGAATATAAGAAATTTAATCTGATAGTTTCTAACCCGCCCTATATACCTGACTATGAATACGAAGTATTAGAGGAGAAAGTATTGAAATATGAGCCTAAATTAGCTCTGACTGCTCCTAATAATGGTTTATATTTCTATGAAGAGATCTCTAAAAACGCCCCTGATCACCTAATCAAAGGAGGGTATTTGGCTTTTGAAATTGGGTATAATCAAGGAGAAGTTGTAAAAAAAATTATGGAAAAAAATGATTTTTTAAATATAGGAGTATACTATGACTATGCAGAGCATGAAAGAATGGTAATCGGAAAACTTAATAGATAGTTAAAAATGATTTTATATAAATAACATTCGGCTTAAAGCCGTCAGGGAGGAACATTATGGGAGAAATAAGGTTCGATGATTTAGAAGATGTTAAACAATTTATAATGGAAAAAGTTTTCGGTAAGGACGAGGGAAAAGATGATGAATCTAGCGGTGGAAGACCTAAAAAATCATCTGGAAACCGTAGAAAAGGTGGAATAGGTGGAATAATAATAGTGTTTTTCCTTCTTTTTATGGGAACAGGTATATATCAAGTTGGACCAGATGAGGAGGCTGTACTTCTTAGCTTTGGAAAATATTCTAAAACTGTAGGACCTGGAATGCATTGGTATTTTCCTAGACCAATAGGTAAAAGATATGTAGTTAAAACAACAAAAGTCTATAGGGTAGAGATAGGATTTGAAACTGTTGAGGCTGGACCACCTGCAAGATATCAAAATGTTCCAGAAGAATCACTTATGTTTACAGGGGACGAAAATATGATCGATGTTGATTTTAGTGTTCAATACAAAATCAGTAACCTGAAAGATTATGTATTCAATGTAAAAGGTCAGTATGAGACGATAAAAAGTGCAGCTGAATCTGCTCTTAGACAGGTTGTTGGAAGCAAAGGAATAGAGGAAACTCTGACAGTTGGAAAAGAGAGAATTCAAGAGGAAACTCGTGAAAAACTAAAGAAAATATTGGATAGTTATGGAATTGGGATAATGATAATAGGGCTACAGTTACAGGATGTAGGACCGCCAGAAGAGGTTATGCAAGCTTTTAAAGAGGTAGCAAATGCTCGTGAAGATAGGTCTAGATTTATAAATGAAGCTAATGGTTATAGAAACGATATTATTCCAAATGCTCGTGGACAGGCATTTCAAATGATAAATAGAGCGGAAGCTTATAAGGAAAAAAGAATCAAAGAATCCCAGGGAGATGTAGCTAAATTTATAAAATTAAGTGAAAAATATTCATTGGGTAAAGAGGTTACAAAAACAAGAATGTATTTGGAAACTATGGAAAAAATAATGCCAGGTGTTGAAAAAATAATAATAGATCCTAGATTAAAAGGAAGTATTATAAATTTAATTGGAGGAGGTGTGGGAACTAATGAAAAAACTAATAATTAGTATTTTAGCAATAATTGTAATAGTATTATCTACATCTTTATTTCAAGTTTCAGAGATTCAAAATGCTGTTGTGATTAGATTAGGAAAACCAAAAAGAGTGGTGACAGAACCTGGATTATATGTAAAAGTCCCATTTATGGATGATGTCAGATATTTTGACAAAAGATTATTAAACTATGATGCAGCTCCTAAGGGAATTATAATTAAAGGAAAGAAAAGTATAGTAATAGATAACTATGCTAGATGGAGAATCTCTGAGCCTCTATTGTTTTTACAAAGTGTACAAAATATAGCAGGAGCCCAGGCTAGATTAGATGATATTGTATATTCTGAACTCCGAAGAGAGATGGGAAAATATACCTTAACTGAAATAATATCTTCCAAAAGAGATTTTATTATGGAAAATGTAACTAAGGAGAGTAGAGAAAAAGCCAAATCTTCAGGGATTGATGTAATAGATGTAAGGATAAAGAGAGTAGAATTGCCTCAAGAAAATGAAAAAAATATCTTTAAAAGAATGGACGCCGAAAGAAATCAACAGGCTAAAAAATATAGAGCTGAAGGAAGAGAAAAATCACTGGAGATAACTTCTCAAGCCGATCGGGAAAAAACTATAATATTAGCAGAAGCTTACAGAAAATCTGAAGAATTAAAAGGAGAAGGAGATGCAAAAGCTCTAGAAATATATGCTAACGCATATAATAGAGATCCTGAATTTTATAAATTCATGAAAACTTTGGAAACCTATGAGAAGATTATGGGTGAGAAAACTAAGATAATATTATCTACAGATTCGGAATTATGGAAAATGTTATAAACAAAATAAGAAAGAGGTATAAAATTGAATAAGGAAAAAGATGAGATTCAGGAAATAATATTATTGTCGGATTATGACTACCATCTGCCAGAGGGACTGATAGGACAAACTCCTACAACGCCTAGAGATCACTCTAGATTGTTGGTTGTAGATAAAACTAAAAAAGAAATAGAGCATAAAAAATTCTATAATATTTTAGATTATCTAAATAAAGGAGATGTTCTTGTTAGAAATTCTACCAAGGTAATTCCTGCAAGACTTATAGGTAAAAAAGAGAGTGGAGCAGTGATGGAGGTCTTTTTACTGAAAAGACTAGAATTAAATAGATGGGAATGTTTAGTAAGACGAGCTAAAAAATTAAAGTTAGATCAAACAATAATATTTGGAGAAGGCCAGTTGAAAGCTACCCTAAAAGAGGTAAAGGATGACGGGAATAGAATCTTAGAATTTACTTTTGATGGAGTTTTCGAAGAAATAATCCATGAATTAGGGCAGATGCCATTGCCACCATATATTACGGAAAAATTAGAAGATGGAGATAGATATCAGACTGTTTATGCCGAAAAAGGCGAATCAGTAGCAGCTCCTACAGCTGGCTTACATTTTACTGAGGAATTATTTGAGAAAATAGCTGAAAAAGGTGTAGAGGTGGTAGATGTATATTTAGAGGTTGGACTAGGAACATTTAGGCCTGTTCAAACGAAAAATGTATTGGAACATAAGATGCATTCTGAAGCTTTTGAAGTACCAGAAAAAACAGTAGAAGTTGTAAATAGGGCAAAAGTTGAAGGAAGAAGGGTTATTGCAGTAGGAACAACTTCTGTAAGAACGTTAGAATCGGCTATTGATAGTTGTGGAAATTTAATAGCTACTTCTGGAGATACTGAGATATTTATATATCCAGGATATGAGTTCAAAATAGTAGATGCATTAATCACAAACTTTCACCTTCCTAAATCGACTTTACTTATGTTGGTCTCAGCACTGTCTGAAAAGGATTTCATGTTTAGTGTTTATGAGGAAGCTGTAAAAGAAAAATATGAATTCTTTAGTTTTGGAGATGCAATGTTTATATATTAAATAGAAAGAGGTAAAAAAAAATGAGAATAATAGCAGGAAGTGCTAAGGGTAAAAAAATAAAATGTAGAGATGGATTTGATACTAGGCCTACGACAGATAGGGTAAAGGAATCACTATTTTCAATGATTGCACCCTATATAAGTGAAGCTAAAGTACTTGATTTATTTAGTGGAACTGGAAATATAGCTTTAGAGGCAATAAGTCGTGGAGCTTCAAGAGCTGTAATGATTGAGCTGGAAAAAGATGCTCTTAGAGTAATCATAGAAAATGTAAATAATTTAGGATTTGAAGGTCAGTGCAGAGCTTATAAGAACGAAACACTGAGAGCTCTTACAATCTTAGGGAAAAAAAGAGAAAAATTTGATATTATATTTTTAGATCCTCCATACAAAGATAACGTATGTACCAAGGTAATTGAAAAGATAGCTGAAACTGGAATATTAGCTGAAAATGGATTAATAATAGCAGAACACCATATAATGGAAGATATGGAAGAAACTATAGCGGAATTTAAAAAAGCCGATGAAAGAAGATATGGTAAAAAAGAATTGAGTTTTTATACTAGATAAAAGTCTATAGATGGCAGAAAAGAGAGAGAAATGTTTAAAAAACTTTTCTTTCTCTTTTTGATTTTTTGATAGGATATTTTACTTATTAGGACAGTGTATTTTTCTAGAGATGCCCTATATTTTTTTAAGTTTTATTTAGTTACTTTGTCGGAACTACAGGGGCTGAATTAGGAGTAGGATATGTTTTGGATAACTATTCATGGGATGTATATTTTATGATACTAATAGCTTCAGCAATAATTGCTATACTACTTTTAATACCTGCATGGAATTCAGGTCAAAATAAATCGATTGAAATTTAAAAGGTATAGGTAGCTCCTAAACCTATCATACTAGAATTGCTCCCTTTTACAAGGGGGCTTTTTTTTATGTTATCCGAAAGAGATTCTATATAATAATATGAAAATAGATCGATATTTTGATTTAAGCTGTAAGCTATTACAGTTGTGAATCTTATGGCACTCCCGAATCCATCGATGTTATGAGATGGGATTTCAGAATTAGTAGATCTAGAGGTACCGAAATATCGATTGGTGTAGGAGTTACTCATCATCTCATAACTTAAAAGTCCAAGGATAATAATTTTTTTGAAGGGAATGCCTCCTAAAACACCTATAGATGCAGTATTTTCATCACTATTTCCACGAACATTATGTTTGATTCCACCAGTTAAAAGAATATAACCAACTTGGTAACTACCTCCAATTCCCAGCATGATAGGGTTGTCTTCATCGAGAAGTTCTTTCAGGTAGGAGTTGAAATCCTCCTCTGCATGGCCGGCAAATCTATATTCAGCAGCAAAATTTAAATTCAATTTATTTCCCTCATAGAAGGTATACCCGTTATAGATACCACCAAAGGTATAAAAGTTATTGTATCTAGCATTTATTAAGGGGACTAAGCTGGAATAAGAGGATTTGTCGTTTAATCGAGGTTCAATGGCTGATCCGGCAAATCCAAGGGAAATAAATTTTTCTCTTTTTTTTTGTTGCTCCTCTGCCATCCCCCGAATGAACGCATAGTTATTGGCTCCATCCTTATCTATATAGGTTATGATACGACTTACAGCAGGATCTAAAAAGGATAGACAAAAAATTTTTGTAGTGATAAAAAATATCAAAGTGATAAAATTAAATTTTTTCATATTTTCAACTCCCATTATATGTTTATATTAAGTTTGATGATATTAAGCTAGGATTAAAAAAATAAATTAAGAAGCCTATTGTAATATAGTTTATCATAAAATTAGAATTAAAAAATTAAAATGTATATACATATATTATAGTTTAGTATTGTATAATAAGAATAAGGACATAAAATTAGGAGTATCTACATATGAGGTTTTTAATAACAGGGGATTTTTTTAAAAATGTACCTAAGGAAAAGATAAAGCGGGTCAAAGAGAGAATACAGTATTTTTATAGGGAGATATCGGAAAATAAAAAAATGATATTTGATATACCCAAAGGGTTTTGGGTGAAAAAACTCAGGGAAAATTTATATGAGTTTAGGGTAAATAGTGGTGATAGGGTATTGTTTGAATTTAAAGATATCAAACGGACAGGATATGGGGAAAAAGTATTGGTGCTACTGTTATTTTCGACTCATGATCTGGCAATAAAAAGCGGAATGCGTCAAAATAAAATTGAAAATTTAAAGGTTAAAAAATTAGAGATTGAAAAAAGTTATGAGAACTTAGATGAAAGGTCGGAGGAAGATTTAGATATTATATACAACAAGATAAATTCAAAGATAGTCTATGAGATCACTTCTGATGAAAACCTTTTGGAATTCATACAAAATGAGGATGAGTATACATATTATTATCTGAATGACGAGCAGTATGAAATTTTAAACAGTGATTTTCCATTATTTTTAAAGGGAAGTGCCGGAAGTGGGAAAACTACAGTGGCTATCAGAAAAAGTATGGAATTAGAGGAACGACAAGATTTAAAGGTAGGGTATATAACATTTACCCAGTCTTTGAAAGAGAAAGCCTATGAAATGTATGAAAAATTTAGAAATCCTAACTGTGAAAAAATGGTTGAATTTTACTCTTTGGAGGAATTATATGAAAAACAGCTGAGGGAAAGACCTATAGGATTAAAGATATTTGAATTTTTTATCTATGAACATAATCCAACTATGCCTAAAGGAATGGAAAATTTAGAGTTGTATCAAGAGATTAGAGGGACAATAAAGGGAAGTATGGGAGCTAAAGGGGCTGGGAATTGGGATAGAGACCTGAGGCAGGAACTTATACCTCAGAAAGATTATTTAGCCTTGAATAAGAAATATACGGTATATAGTGAAGAGGTAAGGAAAGAAATATACAGAATTGCACTGATATACCAAGAGTGGCTCACTGAAAGAGTTTATCTGGATGAAAATGATCTGGCGAGAAGAGTAATCCTGAGTAATAAAGAAATTTTTGACTGTATAATTTGTGATGAAGTACAGGATCTAACTGAGGTTGAGATATATATGTTGAAAACTTTGGTTAAAAATGGAAAAAATTTATTGTTATCTGGAGATATCCATCAGATAATAAATCCGACTTATTTTAGGTTTTCCAGGGTGAAATCACTGTTTTATAAGGTGGAATATACAGAAAAACAGCTGGGGAAAAATTACAGGAGTCAAAAAAAAATAGTGAATTTAGCTAATGAACTAAGTGATCTTAGGGGAGAATATATCGGCAAGTTGGGAGAGGATTATAAAGAAGCTTCCATATTAGAAGGAGAAGATGTCTATATCTATAAAAAAGATAATAATTTTTTAAACAAATTGGAAGAAAATACAACTATTATCTTAGTTCCAACCTATCAAATAAAAGAAATGTTGAGAGTTGAATTGCCTAAAATAGCCAATAAAATATTGACGGTGCAGGATATAAAAGGGTTAGAATTTGATTCAGTTGTACTCTATAACTTTGCAACAGAACTAAAAAAATATTGGGAAATTATTTTTTCTGGAGGTGCTAAAAAAAATCAACTATATAGATATTATTTTAACCTTTTATATGTGGGGTTGACTCGTGCTAGAAAAAGACTCCTTTTTATGGAAGAAGAAAAAGATATTTGTTTGTTAGGGAAGTTGAGAAATCATCTGGTACCTCTGACAGTAGAGGGGGCAAGAGATTTTACTTTGAAAAGTGGAGAATCAGATTTTTTGAAAGAGGGGAAAGAGTTTTTAAATCGAAAATTATTTGTAGAGGCCATTGCTGCATTTGAAAAAGCCGGAGCGGAAAAATATATAAAAAAAGCTAAAGATGAATTAGCAGCCGATAAATTCTTCATTGAATATAATGAGAAAAAAACAATAGAGTATATCATAAATAATGATGACTCATTATCCAATTGTTTAGAGAAACACGTAGTAATAGACAAGATAGGTGACTATGCATTTGAAAAAAAATACTATGAGAAAGCAAAAAAATACTATGAAAAAAGTGGAAATTATGAAAGACTTTCCAAATTATTTGAGATGGATGGCGATTTGGAAAAAAGTTTGGAATACGCCGTAAAGTCAGAGATAAATCCATTGATAGTGAGGGTAAAACAAGAGCTAGAAAAGAACGACATAGCCTTAGAAATAGCTAATGAAGTAAGGGTTTTGTCGGATAAAAAAATCAATTCTAAGAAAATTTCTCTGGTTGAGTTTGAAAATTTAGATAAAAAATATATAATAAAGAAGCAGCAAAAGAATATAGGTGATATTTTGGTAATATTAAACGATAGATTTAAATTTAAGAGTAAAGGGTTAAAAAAACATAGTGTGAAATCTCCTACCAAACTACTCATCAAACTCTACCATATAGATGGTGGAAAAAATGGAATCAACTATCTAATGGAGAACTACTCCAAGCAGTTAAATATAAAAATAATTGTATCTCTTTTAGATGATGGAAATATCATTGAAAAATATATATCCAAAAGTAAGAGGAAACCTGAATTAGATCAGTTGTTGTTACTGGCTTGCGAACATAAGAAAATAAAAAATACTAAAAAACTCCTACAATTAGGAGGAGACATAGAGGTGAAATCCGAGGATGGCCTGACACCACTTATGATGGCTATAAAAAATAAAGATTTAGAGATGGTAAAATTATTGGTAAGCAGTGACGCCGAATTAGGAGAAATTTTAGATAAAAAAAACAAGTTTAAAGTTACTCCATTAATTTATTCTATTATAGAAAATGAATTTGATATTTTTAAATATTTAATAGATAAGGATGTAGATGTAGATTTACAAAATCCTATCTATCACGGGGTAGTCCATAGAAATAAACCTGTAATCAAGGCTTTGTTGGATAAAAATGTAAAGTTAGATATTGAGGTAGAAGGGATGACACCGCTGTTATTAGCTACACTATCAAAAGATTTGGAGATAATGAAGATGTTAATAGAGAAAGGTGCAAACCTAGATTA
The DNA here is from genome assembly GCF_037132775.1 of Psychrilyobacter sp. GTDB lineage: Bacteria > Fusobacteriota > Fusobacteriia > Fusobacteriales > Fusobacteriaceae > Psychrilyobacter. The sequence goes on along the minus strand of NZ_JBAHZY010000153.1, from coordinate 1,650 downwards.
TACTGTGGGAGCATCCACTCCCATGATAAAAATAATTCAAAATAATTATTTGGAAGGAATGAGATTATTTTTAGAAAAAGGCTATAGATTAAAAGAGGACGACCTTGCAGCCTTATCATTAAAAGGTAATATTGAACTTTCTAAACTAGTTTTAATAGATAATTTAGGATATAATTATATTGAAAGAATAGAACAAAATATATCTCATATAAAAAATAATAGAAATAAAGAAAAAAAAGTAGAGTCATTTAAAAAAATAAAGAAAAAATATGATTTTGAGGGATATAGGAAGATAACAGAAGAGGAGGAATAAAAGATGGCCAAAATAAAGACTTTTGAAGAAAATATAAGTGAGATAGACGAGATAATATCAAAGTTAGAAGATGGAATGGATCTGGATGAATCTATGAAGGAATATGAAAAAGCAATGAAGTTGCTAGCTAAATCTGGAGCCATATTGGAAAAATCTGAGGGGAAAATAAAAAAGGTAATGGAAAAGAATGATCAAATAATAATAGAAGATTTTGAGTAGGAGGAAAAGAATGAAGGAATACTTAAAGGAAAGAAGAGATCTAGTAGATCTAGTTATTGAGGAGTATCTGAATGAACTTAAATATCCAAAAGTCATAGCCGAGGGGATGAAATATTCAGTGTTGAATGGTGGGAAGAGATTGAGACCTATATTGCTTTTGATGACATTGGACCTATTGGGAGTCCAGGAAAAAAAAGGTGTTCCTATGGGTGTGGCTATAGAATTGATCCACTCTTATTCATTGGTTCACGACGATCTTCCAGCTTTAGACAACGATGATTACCGACGGGGTAAATTTTCAACTCACAAAAAAATTGGAGAGGCAGAAGCTATATTAATAGGAGATGCACTACTGACTCATGCTTTTAATCTGATAACTAGGGAAGACATTGAACCTGCCAAAATAGTAGAATTGATTAGATTGACATCTAATTATGCAGGAGTAAATGGAATGATAGGTGGACAGATGGTGGATATAGAATCTGAGGGAAAAGAGATAGATCTTCCAACACTGCAATATATTCATACCCATAAAACAGGAAAACTATTGATGTTGCCGGTAGAGTGTGCTTGTATAATTGCAGGATCAGATGACAAAAAAAAGAAAACTTTAAAAAGGTATGCAGAATTAATTGGGCTGGCTTTTCAGATAAAAGATGATATTTTAGATATCGAGGGAACTTTTGAAGAGATAGGAAAACCAGTAGGAAGTGATAGAGAACTCTTGAAATCTACCTATCCGTCAATTTTTGGAATGGAAAAAACCAAGGAAATTTTGGATAAAAAAATAGAGGAAGCTAAAAAAATAATGTTTACTGCCTTTGGAGACAAGGCAGTATGGCATATGAAACTGGCTGATTATATAGGAAATAGGAGAAAATGAATCAGGGATCACAAGTTGTGATCCCTGATTTTTTTATTGTAAAATATTGTATGTGAAAATTATATCTAAATCATCTGTAATCGAAATAATTTAATCTATATGGTGGTCGTGTTTGTCAAACAGTTTATGAAAAAACTTAAGCAATTTTTTGAGTACCAAAATATACCTTAGCAGGTGTTTCATAATCTAAAGAACTATGTCCTCTATCGTTATTATAAAAATTAATATACCTTTT
>NZ_JBAHZY010000113.1:0-11506 GCF_037132775.1 Psychrilyobacter sp. | reverse complement strand
TTTTCAGAAATACCAGATGATGAGTTAGAAAGAACTGTAGAAAGAATTAGAAATAGACCGCGAAAAGTATTAAATTATTTTACTGCAAATGAAGTTTTCCTTGAAAATATGTGGTGGTGTGCTTGACAAGACTCACCGCCTTTGTTAAAAACTCTAAACTTATTCTTGTCATCCACAGATAGAACTTGTTTTGAATATTTGAAAATTAAACTAGGTAGAAAACACTATAAAATATAGAAAAATTTCACAAATTTACTTTATAATAAGAAAAATTTTGATAAACCAAAACAAACTTGATATAATGGTAGATAAGAAAATTACAAGATAAAATAATTTATTAATTAATTAAAATTTTGGATAAAAGATAGTCTTTTATCAAAATATTAGGAGGATTAGATCATATGAGATTCAGTAAAATGTACGCAAAGACATTAAAAGAAACACCAAAAGATGCTGAGGTAGTAAGTCATCAATTGATGTTAAGAGCAGGAATGATAAAAAAATTAGCAAGTGGAATTTACACATACCTTCCTTTAGGGTATAAAGCATTAAAAAAGGTAGAAAAAATAACTAGAGAAGAGATGGATAGAGCAGGTTCACAAGAAATATTTATGCCAGTATTACAACCAGCAGAATTATGGAAGGAAACTGGAAGATGGGATGCAATGGGGCCAGAAATGATGAGACTTCAAGATAGACATGGTAGAGATTTTATATTAGGACCTACCCACGAAGAGGTAATCACAGATATAATTAGAAATGATATATCATCGTATAAATCTTTACCCCTTAGTCTTTATCAAATTCAAACTAAATTTAGAGATGAAAGAAGACCTAGATTCGGTCTTATGAGAGGAAGAGAGTTCTTAATGAAAGATGCTTATTCATTTCATGCAACTGATGAATCTTTAGATGAAGAATTTGAAAATATGAAGGCTGCTTACAGTAGAGTTTTTGAAAGATGTGGACTTAAATTCAGATCTGTAGAAGCAGACTCAGGAGCGATCGGAGGAAGCGGATCACAAGAATTTCATGTATTAGCTGAATCTGGTGAGGACGAAATAATCTACTGCAATACTTGTGGGTACGCAGCTAACCTTGAGAAAGCAGAGAGTGTTGTTAAAGAAAAAATAACAGAAACTAAAGAAGAATTAGCAGAAGTAGAATTAAGAGATACTCCTAACGTTGCTAAAATAGATGATGTTTGTGAGTACTTTGGAATTCCTGCTTCTAAGACTGTAAAAGCTATAACATATATGGATACTGTATCATTAAAAGCATATATGGTTTTACAAAGAGGAGACTACGAGATAAACGAGGTTAAACTTAAGAACTTATTAAATGAAACTGATCTAGTTATGTTAAGTGAAGCAGATTTAATTGCCTATAACTTGAAAAAAGGTTATATGGGACCATATAATATTGAATTAGGAGATATGATACTTGTTGCTGATGAGAGTGTAACTAAGATTATAAACCATACTGCTGGTGGGAACCAAGTGGATACACATTATATGAACGTAAACTATGGTAGAGACTATACAGCTCATATTGTAGGAAATCTCAGAAGCGTAAAAGCTGGAGAAGGATGCCCTAGATGTAGCGAGGGAGAATTAGAGAGCGCTAGAGGAATAGAAGTTGGGCACGTATTCAAACTTGGAAAAAAATATTCTGAAAGTATGGGAGCTACATTTTTAGACGAGAATGGGAAGAGAAAGGCAATGACTATGGGATGTTATGGTATAGGAGTTTCTAGGACTATGGCAGCTGCAATAGAGCAAAATAATGATGAGAATGGAATTATCTGGCCTATGTCAATAGCTCCTTACTTAGTAGATGTAATTCCTGCAAGTATAAAAGATGCAGATCAATTAGGATTAGCAGAGAAATTATATGCAGAATTAATGGAAAAAAATATTGATACTGTAATCGATGACAGAAAAGAAAGACCAGGATTTAAATTTAAAGATGCAGACTTAATCGGATTCCCTATTAAAGTAATAGTTGGAAGAGGAGCTAAGGATGGAATAGTAGAAGTTAAGATTAGAAGAACTAATGAAGCTTTCGAAGTAAAAGCAGAAGAAGTAGTTTCATTTATTCAAAAAATAATTGCTAAAGGTTAAATAAATGAAAAAGGAACTCTAAGGAGTTCCTTTTTTCATAGATAGATAGTTTAAAAAATACATTAAAATATACTAACAGAAATACAATATTTTTTTTCATTCCTAACTTTTCACTCTAATACCTTTGAATTTCTAATGGATTTTTACTTTTAAAATAATATCCAACTCACAATCAGTTGATTGTTATTTTAAAATTTTAACCAATAACCATCATCTAAAAAGGTTTATTTTTGAACCTTGAAACATAACGAATAACTCTTAATAGTTATCTGTTATTTGTTAATATATCTTTTTCCTTTTTTTTACAACTAGTTGGTTTGCCATATTACTACTTACTACTTTGTACGGATAATTCATGAATTATCCCATACTTATTCTATTACCCTTGCTATCTTCAAAATACATTTTAACAAAAATCTTTAACTTCTAATAATGATAATCCTAATGACCGACATTAACCAAAATTAAATTAACTTTTTGAAACTATCAACTATCTATCTTATTACAATAATACACTAAAAAAAGTGAAAAGTCAAATTATTTTCTAATTTTTTTGTTTAAAGGAAAATCAGAGTTGTAGTAGAATAAATTGGATAGAAATATATTTGTGGTAGAATATGAAATATTTTTAAAAAAATAAAAAAGCGAGGAAATATTATGAAAAAATTATATGTGTTGATGTTTTTTATATATTCTATTGTAAGTCTGGCAGAGGGTACGGACAAGATAGAATTTAGGATAGGGGGAAATTTAGTGGGGAAATACAAGGAGGTTAATACAGTTAACTTTAAGAATGATAGTGAACCTCAGGGGATAGGATATGAATTTATTGTAGAATTGATTCATGAGCCCATCCAAGATTTGATAACTGGTTTAGGGATAGGATATCAAAGGGAGGGTGAGATAAAGATAGAAGGAAGAAATTATGGGATAATTGATACTATACCTATCTATGCAACTATCAAATATAGGTTCAGTGAAGTGGGAAGGTATAAACCATATATAAAATTAAACTTAGGAGTGTCAATTCCCTATACTAGATCAGACTTAGACAGGACTGGCGTTACAGCAGAAACAGGGTTCTATTATTCCCTGGGAGGAGGAGTAGAGTATGAAAATATGATAATTGATCTGAGTTACCAATATAATGGAAATAAATTGGATGGGGATTATGATGGTAAAGTAGAATTATCTACGCTAACATTGGGTATAGGATATAGACTGGATATATAGGAGGTTGTTATGATAGATTATCGGTATAGGATAGATAATATAGCAAACCTATATAAAATATATGATTACGATATGTTTCTTTATCAATTGAGAGAAAGGATCTTGGATGAACAATTTAGGGAGATATTTAATGAGATTAGGTGGACAAGGGAGATAAAAAAGCTGGGATCACCTATCCCTATAGAGCTCTTAAATATGCTAGAAATACTAAAGGAAAGGATAATTGATTACTATATAGAATATCTAAAAACTAATAGAGAGGTAAAAGAAATAAAAGATCCTGACCTGATTATTGGCTTAGGATGTAGTAATGGACTGGGGTTTTTAGATAAAAGGATAGAGGTTTTAGGTGATTTGGTAGAAAATTTTCCTAAAGCCAAAATTTTACTTTCTGGAGGAGGAATGGGTGTTTTAAAGACCGAGGCTAGAGAGATGCTGGAGAAGTTGAAAAAAAATTATAAAGTTGATGAAGAACTTGTGATTTTGGAGGAAGATTCCTTGGATACCTTGGGAAATATTGTTTTTTCAAAGCTCCTTTTGAAAAAAATGAATATGTTGAATGGGATAGACAAAATAATTGTGGTTACGTCCCCTTTTCATGTGATCAGAGTCCACTCTTTGTTTAGTAGAGTTTTTCCAAAGAAGATCTCGTTTGAGATTAGAGAGCATGATTACTATCTAAATAAGGTTGATAGTAATATAACAACTAGAAAAATCATTGAAAATGAGATAAAATCACTCTATAGATCTGATGGGATATTTAATATAGTTAATTTGAAGGAGGAGAAAAAGAATAGTTTTGAGGTAGATGAAACTAGTATTTTCTATCAAATGCTCCTATACCAGGATCTCTACAAAAATAGACGGGATATTTTGAGAAAATATTATGTATGTCTAGAGACTTATAAGATTTAAAAAGCACTGAAGACTATAGAGTTTTCAGTGCTTTTTTTCTGAATGGCAGATACATTAGAGTGAACAAAATTATCATCACTACCTCTAAAGAGATTATATAATATGGCCAAGGGCCTAAGAAATCCATGGGGCTTGAGAGGGGTTTTTTCTTTAAAAACATATAGTTTGTATCCAGTAAAAAATTAAGTGGAAACAGCACTAGCATTATTCCATTGATATAGATATACGCTTTTTTTAAAGCATTAAAAGTAATGGTAAATCTAAAGTATTTCAAACCATAAAATACAGCAAAATAGATATAGTAATGTGTCATAAAAAAACTAATATTTGAGTAATTTGGAAAAGCAATTCTAATATCTGGTGTCATAATAGCTAAGATAGCTCCTATACTCCAAAAATAGACGAGATTAAAGATCTTATTGGATCTAAATATCATCATAATAGCTGCTAAGATCAGGGTGTAGTTACACATATTAAATGGTAAAAGATTGGTAAGCGACTCATTAAAAACGATATACCTGTAAATTAACTCGATAAGTTTTTCTATTAAGATAAAATATCCTGAAAATTTGGCAAATTTATCGATATTAAATTTAAATATCTTAGGCAGGTAAAGAGCTAAAATAGCTAAGCTGCCATAGCCTAAAATATAGATGAAGTGTTCTATACCAAACAATGTAAATTCTTTAATTATAATCACCTACCTATGAAATCCTAGATCTGAAGGGTTGATATCTCCCGATACATGAGCAATATTTCCTCCTGATTTTTCAAACTCCTTTCGAAGTTTTACTACTTTTTTAGCCAATTCAACAGTGTCAGTACTTAAATTTTCTGCTTTTATCCGTCCCTTTGACCAATATTCTATGACCAACTTACTATCTCCATAGATATTTTTTTCTCCACCTTTTAGAGCTATATTTAGTGCAATATAACACCCTAAAAGTTCACCAAAATTATTAGTACTCCCGGGTTTAGTCAAGTAATTATCAAATTGATTGATTTTTTCTTGGGGGACAAAATGATGAAGGATTGAATTTCCATGCTTATCAGTTACTCTAACCTCGGTACCGATGCCACGACCAGTTCCAGCATCAAAATATATCCCTGAAGGTAATTTTCCCTGGAGCATCTCTTTGGTTTCGTAGACGCCTCCACCTGCTATCCAACTTTTGGCTTCTTTATGGCTTTTAAATGACTTGTAACGAACGTTCCCACCACGAGTGAGGGTCTTGCATTCATCCCAATCATTGGTGATCACACCAGTATTTGAGTGGGTATAGAAGCAGGCATAAAATTTATTTGATTTTTTTTCGTAATTTCCACCCGTACCTAACCATTTTTCTGCTTCTAATTGGGTTACAAAACCCTTATATCTAGCTTTTTTTCCTTTGACTTTCTTTTGGCATTCCGGCCAAGATGTCAATATACCAGTTTCGTTTATATTTTCAATTACATATGCATAATATTTATTTTTTGCCATTATTTTCTCCTACTTTTAATATTATATAGATTTTATTCTTGTTATTCTTTATTTTATCTATTATGATTCTTGTATAAGAGATTTAGATTTTAATTCTCTACTTTCAGTTATTATACCATTATATTATAAAAGTTGAAAAAAAACTCAACCACCAATGAACACCAATTATCACTGATTAGCAAAGGTAAAAATATTTAGTCACGAATTATACAAATTGACACAAAGAAAATTAGTGTAGATTGGTGGCAAAAAAAGTCAGATTTTAGTCAGAGTCAAAAATTTTTAATCTATGGAAAAAATTATGATAACGGAAAAATTAGTGGGAAAATAAAATTAAAAGAAAAATTGAAATATTAAGAGAAAGAAACAAGTGTAAAAATTTGGAGGTGGAAAGATGAAAAAAATACTGATTTTATTTTTTATTGTGACAAGTCTGGCTATGGCAGATTATTTGGATGCTTGGGATGATTCTGAGGATAAAAAAAAATCTAGACTATAATTGGAGATTGAATGGTTTAAATTAGTAAAAATTTGTCAAGCAGATTAAATTTACAAAAAGACTTGAATTTATGTAGTTTTTCTGATATAATTACCCTCGTGAATAAAAAATTTTTTATAAAGGAAGGTGACTAGAATGAAGAAAGGTATTCATCCTGATTTTCACTTAATTAACGTTGAGTGTTCGTGTGGAAACAAATTTGAAACTAGATCAACATATACAAAAGAAACTTTAAATGTAGCTGTTTGTTCTGAGTGTCATCCATTCTATACAGGCGTGGCGAAATTCGTTGATGCTGCTGGTAGAGTAGATAAGTTTAACAAAAGATACAAGCTTAAGAATTAGTAAAAGTAGGACTTTTTTTAAAGTCCTATTTTTTTAGGAAAAAATAAAAATATACAAATCTTTAGGAGGAACAAAGATGTCAGTAATAGAAATTAACCACCCATTAGTACAACATAAATTAACTTTACTTAGAAATAAAGATGCAGAAACAAAATTATTTAGAGAAACTTTAACAGAGATAACAGGACTTATGACCTATGAAGCGACAAAGAACTTTAAATTAAAGGATGTAGAGGTAGAAACTCCTATAATGAAGACAACAGCTAAAGCATTAGCTGATAAGGTAGCTGTAGTTCCTATTTTAAGAGCGGGACTAGGTATGGTAGAAGGAGTTACAACATTTATCCCAACGGCTAAAATAGGACATATAGGAGTATACAGAGACGAAGAAACATTACAACCAGTATACTACTACTGTAAATTACCAGAAAATATAGCTGAGATGAAAGTTTTATTAGTAGATCCTATGCTTGCAACTGGCGGATCAGCAATTTACTCAATTGATTACCTTAAAGAAGCAGGTGTAAAAGATATTACATTTATGTGTGTCATAGCAGCTCCTGAAGGGATTGCTAAAGTAATTGAAAAGCATCCTGATGTAGATATCTTCGTAGGAAAGATAGATCAAGGATTAGATGAAAATTCATATATCTATCCAGGATTAGGAGATTGTGGAGATAGAATATTCGGAACTAAGTAAGAAAAACTTGTAATGAATAGAAAAATGAAAACAAGATAATTTTGAGGACTTTCCTTAGGGGGAGTCCTTTTTATATATAGTTTTCATTGTGAAATTTAATGACTCTGTGTTATTATTAACATTGTAACTATAACAAAAATGGGGGGGTAAAATGAAGGTATTATATATAAAAGCAAGCCCAAAACCAAAAAATGAATCAGCTTCCCATAGGATTGCTGAAGCATTTATAGGGGAATATAAAAAAAATAACCCAGAAGATAAAATAACAGAACTAAACCTCCATGATGAGGGTTGTCCATATGTAAATTATGATATCCTATGTGATTTGTTTGAAAGAAAGGGACTCATGGTAGAAACAGCAAATAAATTTATAGAATACGATAAATTTATAGTAAGCTCTCCCATGTGGAACCTTTCAATTCCTGCAATTTTAAAAGCTTATATAGATCTTATCATTGTAAAAGGAATTACTTTTGAATATAATAAATTAGGAATTCCTATAGGTCTTGTAAGGGGAAAAAAAGCTTTTTATTTGGGATCTAGAGGGGGAGGGTATCCATTCCCATTGTCTTTGATTACATTTGATATGAGATATATAAAATATATATTTAGACTTATAGGTATAAAAAACTTTAAAAGTTTTATCCTTGAAAATGTAGATAAATCACCAGAAAAGACAAAACAAAATTTTGAAAAAAACTTAGAAAAAGTCAGAAAATTAGCGAGAAAATTTTAAAAGGAATTTTTTCTCTATATTTATGCTGAGTTTAATAGAGTTTTTAGAAACTGAAAGAGGAAATAGAATAAAATATTTATTCTATCTTAGAGGAATAATAACCTGTACAGACAATATTATAGATGAGGAGATAGCAATTATTTACCTTATAGTAATGGAAGTATAGACCTGATAATATGCTTGAATTCATTTCATCATTATTCAAATCCAGGTTTGACTCTAAAAGAGATAAAAAGAGTTTTAAGTTTAGATGGTAGGGTAGTAATAGGGGATATATTTACCCTGCCGGTTATTAGAGAGATAATTAATTTATATCTGCCATATAGCAGGAGTGGAAATTATAAGATGTATTCTAAGAAAAGTTTAGATAAAACCTTTAGTGTAGAAGGATTTAAAGATCAAAATTTTTCTATAATATCTCCTTGGTTATTTGTGTCAGAATATAAAAAAAAATAAGAAAATCATCCTCAAATGGGTGATTTTTTTGATAAATGGAGGGCGTTTTGATGGACAGAAAAAAAATACGAGAAAAATTAAATGATAGAATAATAGGAAGAGAAAAAAACTTTAATAGTGCAGTATTGGCTAGCCTTATAGAGATAGATGGAAAGTTTAATTTTATTCTAGAAAAAAGATCGAAAAACATAAGGCAAGGTGGAGAGGTGAGTTTTCCAGGAGGAGGATGGGAAAAAACAGATAAAAATTTTGAGGAGACAGCCATAAGGGAAACCGTAGAAGAGCTGGGGATACTCCCTGAAAATATAGAGATACTTGGGAAACTAGGAACCCTAATAATCCCTGCTGGTATATTGGTAGAGGTATATGTAGGAGAGATCTTATGCAAGATAGAAGATTTAAATATAAATTTAAAGGAAGTAGACAAAATTTTGATAATTCCTCTAGACTATTTTAGAAAAAATCCTCCTAAGACCGCAAAAATAACTGTACAGATGCATCCCTACTATGAATTAGATGGGAAGAGAGTGGAATTTCCAGCCAAATATTATAATCTACCTGAAAAGTATCACAAACCTTGGAATGGTAGGAATAGAAATGTATATATATATGAGTATCATGGAGAAGCTATTTGGGGAATCACAGCAGATATAATTTATGAAATTATAAATATATAATCATTATTTTTAAATCTTTCCTAATCTAGTCAACTTTTAGAGAGTGTGATATAATAGAAATAAATATAATTAATAATTAAACCTCACCTTTTTCTAAGTAAGAGGAGAAAAGGCAACTATTGTTGCTTTTATTTTTCCTGATTTTTAGAGCATTATTTAAAGGATGAGGTTAAATTATGTATGGAGGAAGAGTTTTGAATAAAGATTGTAAAATATTAGATGTAGAAAATACAGATTTAAATGGATTTGAGTGTCGTGGAAAGATGGCTGCAGATAGCCTAAGAAAAACCTATCGGAAACAAATATGGAGAAAATTTGTTAAAGCTATAAAGGATTTTAATCTAATTGAAGACGGCGATAAGATAGCTGTAGGAGTATCAGGAGGTAAGGACAGTCTATTACTTTGTAAGTTATTTCAGGAGTTAGCCAAAGATAAAACTAAAAACTTTGAGTTAAAGTTCATATCTATGAATCCAGGGTTTGATGCAGTGGATGTAGACCAATTTGAAAAAAATTTGGAGGAATTAGAGATCCCATGTGAGATATTTGACGCCAACGTATGGGAAGTAGCCTTTAAAGCAAATCCAGAAAGCCCTTGTTTTTTATGTGCAAAGTTGAGAAGGGGAGTATTGTATGAAAAAGTAGAGAAGTTAGGCTGTAATAAATTAGCTTTGGGACATCATTTTGATGATGTAATAGAGACTAGCCTGATGAATATGTTTTATGCAGGAACGATAAAAACTATGATACCTAAGGTTAGTTCTAGCAGTGGAAAACTATCTCTAATTAGACCCTTGGTATATGTAAAAGAATCTGAAATCATTAATTATACCAAGAGAAATGGGATAAAACCTATGAGCTGTGGATGTCCTGTAGAGGGTAAAAAAACAGTTTCTAAGAGAGCAGAACTGAAAAAATTATTGGAAACTTTAGAAACTACAAATCCAAATATAAAACAGAATATATTTAATTCTATGAGGAACATAAATTTAGATTATGTGATGGGCTATACAAGAGGAAATAAAAAGGATAAGTAAAAATATTACTTAAAACAGATGAGGAGTCAGGATGAAAATAGAAAGGGTTGAGGATTTAGATAATTTGAAATATGAAAATTTTATATTTCAAATTATAGAGAATGAACTGATTATAAAAAATATAGTGGAAAAATATGAGATAAATTTTTCTTTGAATGAAAAAAGAAGAATAAAAATAGCCGAGTCCATAGAAAAACTTACAGGTTTAAAATTAATATTTTCAAAGTTAGACGGAAGAGAAATTCTAGCTTATATTGAATCTAAGGGATTTAATAAGAGTATTTGGAGTCTAGCTGGAAAGGCTATGGGTGACTATAATATGATTGAAGAGGGAGACAGGATAGCCGTAGGAGTATCCGGAGGTAAGGACAGCCTTACCCTTCTAAATATATTAGTTCGTGTAAAGATGATAACCAGAGTAAACTTTGAGATAATTCCTATCCATATCCATCCTAAGCAAAAAAGTATTGCAACAAGTGAAATTGAGGATTATTGCAAGTTTTTAGGACTAGAACTAATCATAGAAGAAACTAATTTAGAGGATATCTTATTTGGAGAGGATAAGATGAAAAATCCTTGTTTTATGTGTGGACGTATGAGAAGGGGGATCCTATAGTAGGATGATGAAGGAAAAAAATATCAATAAATTAGCCTTGGGACACCATAAGGATGATATTATTGAGACATTTTTACTTAATACTTTTTATCAGGGGAATTTGGGGGTTATGAAACCTAGATATATGTCAAAGGAACATGGGGTAGAAGTTATCAGACCCATGGCATATATAGAAGAAAGTACTGTAATTGAATACGCTCATAGGATAAAATTACCGATATTAAAATCTGAATGTGAATACGAGACAAGTAAAGATTCTAAAAGATTAGAGGTAAAAGGAATAATTGAAGAGTTGAGTAAAAAAAGTAAAAATATTAGGAGTGTAATTTTAAATAGTATAAAACCATTGCTGAAAGACTAAATAAAAAAAGAGAATATTTGGGTCTGTCCCAAATTACGTGTAAATTACATTTCTTAGCTGATAGAGGGTATCTTAATTGGTACCCTTTTCATTTACCTATTTTTTTATAAATGCCCTTTTAATCTTTCTTCAAATTCTATTGATAGCATTCTTAAAATACTTTTCCAGCCTCTTACTTTTGCGTCCATTTCTTGGTTATATTCTCACTTGATAAATATAATAACTTCATCAATGATTGATCTGTAGAGAAGATGTTTCTTGCCTTTGTTGTTCTTCTGAAACTACTATTCAAACTTTCTATAATATTTGTAGTATACATAATTTT
>NZ_JBAHZY010000022.1:0-7508 GCF_037132775.1 Psychrilyobacter sp. | reverse complement strand
GAGTATGAGGGAATTTCCTTGTAATACCTTTATTTCCAATACATGAAAGAGCATCTTTATAATTTAATGAAGAATATTTCACTTTGATAAGAACTTCTCCTTCTGGAAGCTCCTCTATATCTCTTGTAACTATTTTTTTTATAAATTTTCCATCCTCTTCAAATATCCTAACTGCTCTAAAATTTTCCATATTAATCCTCCTGATTATCTGAATTGTCTTCTAAAAAATCTCATTCCTCTTCTACAAATGGCTCTTTTCACTCTGCTTTTAAAAAGGTTATTTTCTATATTGTTTCAATTAATGAACTAGAATCGAAGTCATTGCACAACCTTGCACACTCTATAAAATCTAATATTCAGCCTAAAATGGTATATAATTTTTTCGTGGACCTTTCTTTATTAATTCTTTTTCTACTGCATTTATTATTAATCTTGAGATTTTAAAATATTTATTTTTTGGAACATTAAACCTTTCTCTTAAACTTGTATTATCCATATATTTTCCTTGATCATGTTTATAACAACAATGAAAATAGGTTATGTAATATCTGAGTAAGAACTTGATAAAACCATAATAAATATACTAGAAATAGAAATTCTCTTTCTAGGTTTATTCTACACCCTTATAAAAACTTTATTGAATATTCAAACTTATTGCTTTTCGTCTTTATCTTTTCAACTAAATTAAATTCAACTAAATCATTTAAATCTTTTCGTCCTGTCTCTTGAGATACTTTATTAATTTTATTGATATATGTGTTTACATCTATTGATTTTGAATACCTTAACATGAAATTTATAGCTTTTTCTTGTCTTTTATTTAAACCTAACCCTCTAGTTTTTATTTGATCTAATATAATATCTTTTTGGTACTGACGTAAAAAATCACCAGTAACTTTTTTTATACTCTCCATTATTATTTTGCTATATACTAATATAAAGTACGTAGCATCACTTTCAGAGTCTTCGGAATCTTTAATTGATTTATAGTAACTACCTCTACTATCTGCTATCATGCTAGATATAGAAAAATATTTGAAAAATGTATAATCATTTTGAAGAAGATACATATAAGTTAATGCTCTTGCTGTTCTACCATTACCATCATGAAATGGATGAATATATACAAAATAATAATGGAATATTAAAGCTTTTAAAATTGGATGAATATTCTCATCTTCATGGTATAAAAATTTTATTAATCCATCCATCATAGATTGAATATTTTTTGCTAATGGTGGTGTGTAGATTACTTCATTTAATTGATTCAAAACTTCATTTTGGTCTATTCTATATTTTTCACTTTTTTCTTCTTCGTCCAACGTCCCTTTGGTTACTATTCTATAAATATCTAAGATAGTTTTTTCTGTTATAGGCTCGTTCTTATTTTCCATTACATATTTTAAAGCATAATAGTTATTTAAAACCATTTTTTCACTTTTATCTTTTGGTTCAATGTTTTCCTCTATCATCTTCTTAGTTTGTTTCTTAGTAGTATGAGCTCCTTCTATCACACTAGATTGATACGCTTCATCCAATAAAGCATCTTGCATAATTTCTTCTTTAATCTCAACTCTAGCATTTTCAAATAAATTTTTATTAGCAATATCATCAATTTTTACGATTAATTCTTTTAATTCTTCTGTTAAAACTACGAAAAGATCCCCCCCTTGTTGATCTAGTAGTGGTAATTCTATCCCCTTCTCCTTTCTATAATCTTGAACTTCTTTCCAGACTTCATCTATATTGAAATCTTTCTTTATCCTATAAAGAATATCTGTTTTATTTAAATATCGTGGTGAATTATAATTATTCATGTTACTGCTCCTCTTCTATTTGACCTATACTAATAGTATACTATATTTCTACTAGCTTTCTATTAATTATAAAGTGAATTATAACAAAAATTTAAAAATAGGTAAAGATAGTTTTTTTCTTTACTTTAAGTGTCTACTAAAAGAGTATAACACCAATAATACCAAGTAGCTTTGAAGTTTATTGAAATGACGCACCTAATAGGAGTTATTTAAACGTAATTCTATTCATTAAACCCCCGTTTTTATTGAGGTTTAATATCGATATTTTATGCGATTTTTTAAAGAAATTATTTTTTGTCCCCAAACTGTCCCCACAGAATCACTATTTTAGGGAGAATTTTTATTATATAATTAGACTTAATCGAAAGATCAGGACAACTAGAAAAAGTTAATATTTGGGGCACACGTTAGTGCCTGTATCCTCAAAAGTAATTTGATTACTTCTTTTAACTCTATAATTTATCTAATAATTAGAAATAAAATTCCAGCTCCAATTTCTAAAAAAGAAAGTATTTGTTGTAAAACTGTTAATGAAGACTTAAACTCTGCCATTCCTATAAAAATCAAAATACCACCTATTATTAAATATGCTTTATTCATACTTATCACCTCTTATAATTAAATTTCAAACTGCATAATCAGTTAATCAGTTTATTTTATAAAAAGTCTTTGAGAATATAACTTATCCCTAAGGTTAGAATGTTCTTTTTCTATTCCTATTATAAACGGTATTTTCACTTCAAATATAATTTTTTCTTATTTGCTCTTTATATAAATTTACCTAATTCAGATCCTAATAATGCAAAAATCATACCTAAAAAATTATTCAACAAAATATTTATAATAGCTTCTTTTATTTTTTTCTTTTCAAATAATTGAAATGTATGTAAAGCATAACTAGAAAAAGTAGTTAAGGCTCCAATAAATCCAATTATAAGAAAATGTTTTAAGTCTTCAGATACAATATGATGTTCAAAGATCCTGTATGCAAAACCTATTATAAATAGGCCGATAAGGTTGACTCCAAGTGTTCCAAAAGAAATTTCATGATTAATTTTATTAGAGATCCCTTTATCAATTGTATATCTAGAAATAGCTCCAATTCCTCCTCCAATAGCTACCAAAATAACATTTGAAATCATAAGTCCTCCCTTTCTTTATATTTATGATTAAAATATTTTTTAATAATAAAGTCAGTTAGTTCAAGTCCTAAATATGCAAATAAAATTCCAAATATATTATTAACTAATAAATTTAATCCTGCTAATAAATAAGATTTTTTTTCTAATAGAATTAAAGTCGTATAAGCATAACTAGAAAAAGTAGTTAGAGCACCTAAAAAACCTGTAATAATAAAGGGGTTAAATCTAACATGAACAACTTCATGATAAAATATTTTAAATGCTATTCCTATAAAAAAACAACCAATAAGATTGACCATTAAAGTTCCCAGTGGAAAAAACATAAGATGATTTTGAGTAATAGTATAATCAATAAAATATCTTAGTGGTGCTCCTACAGCCCCTCCTATTCCAATAAAAATAAATTTTAACATAAAACCTCCTAAATGCATTCAAATTTATTGATCACTGATCAATAAATTTGAAAATTAAAGATCTTAGAGGGGTTTAGTTTTGATTACCCCTACTGGTCTTAAAAATATTGATTTTTTTGAGATTTAAATTATCCTATATAAATAGGGATGTTGATCTTTTTTAACAACTTTAAGCCTGTACTTCCTACAAGATTCTCAATGAGAAAAGAATGCTTAAGATCTCCTATAATTAAAATATCAAATTCTTTACTTTTTTCACAAATTATATTTAAAGCCTTCCCTTCTAATTCTAAAGAAGTTAATGTTTTCTTCGCTACTTTCATATAGTTAAAAAATTCATTGTTGGTTCCATAATTTAGATTTACAGCAACAGAAGTAAATTTATTTAATTGATTAAACATATTTAAAAAATTAAATATAGATCTATTAACTTTTTCACTGTTATTATTCGCAATCATAATCTTTTCAATATTTAAAATAGTGTTTTTCGGAATTAATAGAACAGGTTTATAATGATGTTTTAGGAGACCTTTTTGAATACTAGAAATATATTTATTTATTTCTGATATTATTAGATCAAATCCTAACATTTTTTCTAGTATAATGTCGTTAGGAATACCATTTTCTATTAATAAATTATCTAGTGGAAAATAATTTTTAAAAATTATTTTAATATCTTCTGTTTCTTCATTTTCTAGTTTTTTCCATTCTCTAATAAAAAAATTAGCAGAATTACCTACTCCTATACCTTCTACTGCTTTAGATGAAGGATCATATTTCTTCATATCTTTAATATGTAAACCATATATTTCGGCTCCATATTTTTCTTTAAAATATTGCCCTGACCTTAATAAATTATCTATGTCTGACTCACTTTCAAGTAGAATTAAGACTCTATTTAACATAAGAACTCCTTTTTATATGTTTAAACTACATAATTAATAAAATTATAACTTTGCAATAGATTATAAAAAATAAAATTTTAAATATCTAAAGACTGAATAACAGCTACAGCTACAGCTACACTACATCCAACCATAGGGTTATTTCCCATACCAATAAGTCCCATCATCTCAACGTGAGCAGGTACTGAAGATGATCCAGCAAATTGAGCATCAGAATGCATTCTACCCATAGTATCTGTCATACCATATGAAGCAGGTCCTGCACCCATATTGTCTGGGTGAAGAGTTCTTCCAGTTCCACCACCAGAAGCTACTGAGAAGTATTTATGTCCAGCTTCAAGAGCCTCTTTTTTATAAGTTCCTGCTACTGGATGTTGAAATCTAGTTGGATTAGTAGAATTTCCAGTAATAGAAATTTCTACTTTTTCAAGATGCATGATAGCGACTCCTTCTCTTACGTCATCAGCACCATAACACCTTACGTCTCCTCTTTGACTCTTTGAGAATCTTTTTTCCCTTACTATTTCTAAATCACCAGTAAAATAATCAAATTTTGTTTGAACATATGTAAATCCATTTATTCTTGAAATTAAATATGCCGCATCTTTTCCAAGTCCATTTAAAATAACCTTAAGGGGTTTTTTTCTGATTTTATTGGCATTTAATGCTATTTTTATAGCTCCTTCTGCAGCAGCATAAGATTCATGACCTGCAAGAAATGCGAAACACTCATTTTCTTCTTCAAGTAACATTGCAGCTAGATTTCCATGACCTAGACCTACTTTTCTTTGAAAAGCTACTGATCCTGGGATACAAAATGCTTGGAGACCCTCTCCAATAAATGAAGCAGCTTCAGTGGCACTTTTAGATTTATTTTTAAGAGCAATAGCAGCTCCTAAAATATATGCCCACACAGCATTGTCAAAAGCTATATTTTGAGTAGTTTTTACAATCTCTTCTACATCAATGCCTGCATTCATACATATTTCTTTTGCTTCTTCTAAATTTTTTATTTTATTTTCAGCTAAGCTGATATTAATATTTCCCATTCTTCTATCTTGATTTTCAAATTTTACCATTCTAATCTGCCTCCTGCATTATTTATTTCTAGGATTTATAAATTCAACACCTTCAGAATATCTACCATAAGTTGATGTATTATCATTAAGAGCTTTTGTAGCATCTACGCCAGATGTAATTGCCTCCATCATTTTTCCTAAATGTACAAACTCATACCCAATAATTTCACGATTTTCATCTAGTGCTAATTTAGTAGTATAACCTTCAGTTGTTTCCAAATATCTAGGACCCTTCTCTACTGATCCATAAACAGTACCTATTGCAGATCTAAGACCTTTTCCTAAATCTTCTAACCCTGAACCTACAGGAAGTCCTCCTTCAGAGAATGCAGTCTGTGAACGACCATAAATTAATTGAGTAAAAATTTCTTTCATAGCTACATTTATAGCATCACAGACAAGATCGGTATTTAATGCTTCTAAAATAGTTTTTCCAGTAATGATTTCAGATGCCATGGCAGCTGAATGAGTCATTCCTGTACATCCGATAGTTTCAATAAGCGCTTCTTCTATGATTCCATCTTTAACATTTAATGTTAACTTACATGCTCCTTGATGAGGGGCACAGCCTCCAACACCATGGGATAAACCTGATATATCTTTTATTTCTTTTGCTTTTACCCAGCCACCTTCTACAGGTATTGGTGAAGAGCCATGATTACAACCTTTAGATACACTACACATGTTTTTTAGTTCCGAAGTATACTTCATATCATACACACATCCTTTTATAATTTTTTGTAATTATAGTTTTCTCTGTAAATAATGATATTCCTTTTAAATAAAAAAAATAGCTACTACAAAATAAACTAAAAATTAGTTCATTATGTAGAAGCTATTAGTCAAAGACGGTTTAAAACAGAAAAACTGCTTTAGGAGAGCTTCATCTCCGTATAATAACCATACCACCAAATTATATATTTGTCAATTCCGATATTAGCTTTGATAGCGTCAAGTTGTTGTAGGTTTTTTTTTGAACCCCTAATTTAATTGATTATTTTAGCCCATTCATAATGGTTTGTAATCCATTTACTTTCCCTATTGATAAAATTGGTATATTTCCTAGTGTTTCCATAGTTAAACACTAGATTCTTTTCACGTTTTTTACTGTTTTATATTTTTCTTTAGATTCTTTTCGATTTACACTTTTTAAAACTGTTACCATCTTGGTTCAAGTCATTCCATTTAAAATTGATATACTTAGCTTAGTTATGGCTTCCACCCCTTTTCTACTCCAACTAAACGGTCTTGAGCTCATTCTCTTTTGCTGCGAATTTAGAAATAATATTCTTAACAGTTTGTTTACAAACTGTATCAAAACCTATAGCCATTTCTCCTGATTTTTCATATGAGAGTATATTAGTAACTGATGTTTCGCGGTGATTAAACCCTTGCAAAACTTAGGTTATGTAAAAGTTTTAATAAAATTTAACTCGATATAAAGCTAAAAACTATGTATTTCATGGTTTTTAAGAGTAAAATTTGATTTGATTTTGACCATTAGTTTAAAGATCTATTGTCTTTGTTGAACTAGAAGAGCGCGAAACGTCAGTTACTATATATATATCCTAAGGAATTTGAAACATTCTTTACATTTTTATTTGCGAAACAACTTGTTTCGTAATTTCATTTTTGAATAACCAATATTTATACCACTTTCTCATTTGTTCTAAATTTTTAGACAATAAAATAATTGCGGACAAAATTTCAAGAAAATTGAAAACAAAGTAATAAAAAATACTAAATAAAAAGACAGTAAATTTATACTGTCTTTCTAAGCTTTATTTTATTGATATCTATTTTGAAAGTTACAAAAGAATTATTATGGAACATTAATTTTTATTTAATTGCTATTATATTTCAACTTAGCTCTTAGGTCTTTTTTTTAGAAGTGATTAATAAACATAAAAAATTGACTTTTTAATTTTTTTAATCTAAGCTTAAAAAAAGGTTGATAATAGGAGAAAGTTATGAAAAAAAAATTAAATGAATCAATGATTTTAGAAAATAATATGCAATGGGTTTATGGCGGTGAGTCTTGTCAAGCACACCACCACATATTTTCAAGGAAAACTTCATTTGCAGTAAAATAATTTAATACTTTTCGCGGTCTATTTCTAATTCTTTCTACAGTTCTTTCTAACTCATCATC
>NZ_JBAHZY010000052.1:0-31187 GCF_037132775.1 Psychrilyobacter sp. | reverse complement strand
TTCATATATGCTAAAATGTTTATATCCTTTTTTCATAAATTAACTCCTTTAATGTTTGTTGTCGTAACTACATTATATCGGTTTTTATGAAAAAAGGTCTTTTTTTATTTCAAGTGGTCGACTTGAAATGATTATACACCTTTTTATATAAACAAAAAAAGGGAGGAAGAAATGAAAAAAATATTAGCATTAATATTGTCAGTAGTTTTATTGACAGCAGTAACAAGCACAGAGGCCATGGCTTTTTGGGGGAAGAAAGATAAGAAGGAAAAAATAGTTTTATGGCTACCGCCTATCGGGGAAAATGACAAGGCTGTGTGGGAACCAATTATCAAAGAATATGAGAAAGCTAACAATATAGATGTTGAACTAGAGATCATCCCGTGGGAAAATTATTCTGAAAAATATGCTGCTGGGATTGCTTCGGGGCAGGGACCAGACGTAGGATATATGTATGCTGAGATGTTTCCACAATTTATAGAGGTGGGAGCAGTTGAAGATCTTACACCTTACCTTACAGAGGAAGATTATGAAAAATATATATACATCAAACATGGAAAGATGATGGGTGGTATGTATGGATTGGCTCTGGAAGCAGCTAACCCTGCAGTTATCTACTACAACAAAGATATCCTCGCATCTATAGGTGAAGATGTTCCTGTCACGTGGGAAGACTTTGTAAGAAGTGCAGTTAAGGCTACTAAAGATAAGGATAAAGACGGAAAAGCAGATCAATGGGGATTTTCTCAAGGATGGGGAGCACCTTATTTTGGAGATCTTAACTGGAACTGGTATGGATTCCTTTGGCAGGCTGGAGGAGATATATTTAATGATGATTTAAAAACTGTAAAATTTAATGATAAAGCCGGAGTTAAAACCGCTGAATTTTTAAAAGATTTAAAATTTAAACATGATATCCTACCTCCATATTATATGGCACAGACTAATAAAGAGATGTTACAAACGACATTTGGTCCTGGGAAATCATTATTTTCTATATATCTATCTTCAGCAGCAGGAGAGATCTTAGATAGATCATTCCCTAATTTAAACTACGGAATGATTCTTTCTCTTGAAGATGAAGATAAGGGAACTTTTGCATCAGTAGACCAGTTAGTACTCATGTCAGGAGCTAAAGATAAAGAATTAGCTTTTGGATTGATCCAGCATATGCTAAGTACTGAATCTATGACTAAATTTCACAAACATCATCCAAGAGCACCAATTACAAAGGGAGAACCATATCAGGGAGATCCAAGACTGCAAAAAATGATCGCAACTCAAGAGGGAGTATATAGACCCCTAGTAGTAGGTCCCCATGGAGTAGAAATATATGAATACCTTTGGAAGCAGCTTCAAATGATGATGGCTGGAGAAAAAAGTGCTAAAGAATCTTTAGATGAAGCAGCTGAATATTCTAATAGATTGTTAGCTAAATAATAAGGAGCTGGATATGCAAAACGTAGAAATTCTTTTGATCAATGAAAAACCGAAGAAAATATTTTGCATAAAAAAATTAGCAGGTAAGGGGAAGCCCTATGGTTTTATAGGGCCTCTCAGCCTCCTACTATTTACTTTTTATGTTATTCCTATCTTTCTTTCACTATACTTTAGTTTTACAGACTATAACATCATAAAAAAACCAGAATTTATAGGCCTTTCAAATTATAGAGATCTTCTTTTGGATAAAACCTTGAAGGCATCTATGGAAAATACTTTGCTATTCACATTAGGAGTAGTACCTGTTCAAACCATATTTTCTTTATTCATGGCTAGTTGGCTTGTGGGCAGAGGCAAAAGTAAGCTAACAGGGTTTGTAAAAGGAGCCATGTTTATTCCTGTGATCTCTTCTATGGTACTAGTAAGTATTGTATGGAGAATATTATTAAATGGAGAAGGATCTCCCCTCAATATGATACTCAGTATTTTAAATATAACTCAGCCTAATTGGTTAGGAGATTCGTCTATAGTGTTATTGGTTCTTATGGGAATAACAGTATGGAAGAATACAGGCTACTTTATGATCCTTTATATAGCTGGGTTGATGGAAATACCTAAAAACTATACAGAGGCTGCCAGAGTAGATGGAGCAGGCAGGTGGAGTATTTTTTATCATATAAGCCTGCCACTATTAAAACCTACAACAATAATGGTAGTTTTTTTAGGAATGGTCTGGTCTTTTCAAACTTTTGATCTTATCTATACCTTGACAGGAGGAGGGCCTGGAAATTCTTCTATGACCCTGGTGCTCCATATATATAACAATGCATTCAAAAATTTAAATGCAGGATATGCAATGACAATAGCCAATATACTACTTTTCTTTTCGGCTATTGGAGCTATAGTTCAGAAAAGTTTTTTAAAAAAAGAAAAATCAGAAGTTTATTAGGAGGAAAGGATGAAAAAACAATTAGGCAGACTAATTTTAATATTAATCTCCAGTTTTATGATAATTCCATTTCTCTATATGTTTGTGACATCTTTGAGAGTAACTTATACAGCTTATAACTTTAAGTTTGCTTTGGATGATTTGACACTCAAAAACTACAGAGAAATTTTTTACAACACAGATTTTATTATATATTTTTTTAACAGCTTATTTATCTCTCTCAGTGGAGTGGTATTGAATGTAGTATTTAGTTCTATGGCCGGGTATGCCTTTGCTAAACTTGAGTTTAAAGGGAAGGAAAAAATATTTTTCTTTATGTTATTGACCCTTATCATACCTTCTCAGGTAACTTTACTTCCCCTCTATGTAATAATGAGGCATCTAGGTTGGTTGAATACTTATCAAGCGCTAATACTTCCCCTTCCAACAGCTGTAGGAGTATTTATAATGAGACAGAGTATCCTAAAAGTTCCAAGAGATCTGATGGATGCTGCTAGGATAGATGGTTGTTCAGAATGGAGGATATTCGTAGAGGTAGTACTGCCTCTTATAAAACCGGCAATAATAGCTCTTTCAATATTCACATTTATAGGAGCATGGAATGAATTTTTATGGCCTCTTATAGCTACAACATCAAATTCCATGAGGACTCTTACTGTAGGGATGGCTAGTATGAATGCCCAATATACTGTAAATTATGGATTGGTCATGGCAGGAGCCACGATGACATTTTTACCTTCATTTATATTTTATATCCTCCTTCAAAGGCAGTTTGAAGAGGGGGTGGCACTATCAGGATTAAAGGGATAGAAACCATAGAGGTAAGGGGAACGAAGGAAAAAGAGGTACCCGAGGTAATCGATCTTATAAATTGTGTATTTAGAACTGATAGGGGAGATCTTCCCCATACAATGGAGAAAGAATTTCCCTTACTTCTTTCCCCTAGAAATGCAGAAAATATGAGAATAATAAAAGAAAAAGGGGAAGTGATTTCTGTGGTAAATTTTCTTCCCAAAAAGATTTTGATAGAAGGGACTCCTATATCGGGAGGATCTATAGGGGCTGTATGTACCCACTCTGATCATAGGGGGAAAGGCTATTCCACAAGAGTTTTAGAAGATGCGGAAAGAAGGATGAGGGAGACAGGAATAAATCTTTGCCTTATATCCAGCACGAGAAATCTATATAAAAAATGGGGAGCTGAAAGAGTGAAAAGTTGTAAGAGGTACAGAATTTTTGCTGGCCTGCTAGATCTAAAATATATTGTCAGAGAATATAGAGAAGGGGATCTAATGTCACTGAAGAAAATCTATAATTTACAGGGGACTAGATATTTGAGAGAGGGAGTAGATTTTGAAACTCTTATAGATTCAGGAACCCTTCCCTTTGGAGATATATCGTATAAGAGGTATGTGTTGGAAGATGAAAATGGTCTAAGGGGATATATAATTTTAAAAAAAACATCTGAAAAAATAGAAGTAAAGGAAGCAGGGGGAGAAAG
Source organism: Psychrilyobacter sp. (assembly GCF_037132775.1). Classification (GTDB taxonomy): domain Bacteria; phylum Fusobacteriota; class Fusobacteriia; order Fusobacteriales; family Fusobacteriaceae; genus Psychrilyobacter. The sequence goes on along the minus strand of NZ_JBAHZY010000052.1, from coordinate 27,297 downwards.
AAGAGAAATATTTGATTCTCTGGCTTTTTTGGGAACAGAGCTGGGAGTATATAAAATAGACTATATTCTCTCTCAAGAAAAAAAAGTTCCTACAGGATATTTAGTAGAAGAAGAATATCAAGGAGGAAGCCTAAAAATAATAGATTTTGTTAAATTTATAGATGAATTAAGACCATACTTTAGGGAATATATTAATGATGAAGACGTTGATTCTTTTAAAGTCAAGGAATCAGATGGTAAATATCTACTGAGTTTAGAAGCAGAAAAAATGCAGATAGAATCCCATAAGGAACTTCTTAAATTAATTTTTGAGAAAAAAGAGAAAAAAAATATATCGGAGAGAAAATTGGAAGGATTTATAGATTTAGTATTTCCGCTTCCCTTTCCATGGACAGAAAATTTAAACTACCAATAGGAGAAATCGATGGATATACAATATAAACTTTATAATTCAGCATTCAAACATATAGACGGCAAGGATCTCCCCAAGGAAAATAAATTGAATTTAAGGGTATTAAAGGGTGAAAAATTTGCATTTCAGATAGCATTGACCAGTGAAGAAAATATACTGCTCTCTTTGGGCACTTATAACCATATAGGTTATAAGGGGCTGAAAAAAAGGATGAGGATAGACCTGGAAAAAAGAGAAAATGCAGACCTTAAAGGGTATTTTCTGGGATATGTAGCAGATGATGATTCGAAGACCCTCATAGCAGACCCCATATTAAAGAAGGAATACCTATACAATGAGGCAGATAAACCAACTATGATCTGGGTAGAGGGAAGAGTGGATAAAGAATATTGTGGAGATAACCTGAATATTACCATAAATTTATTTGGTCAGGAGGGGTATGGAGAGGAACAAAAAGAACAAACGATTACCTTAGATATTGCCATAGTAGATGAAGTACTACCTGAATTGAAAGATTCTGACTTTCATCTGGATCTCTGGCAGCACCTTTCATCTTGGGCAAGGATGTACGAGGTGGAATTTTGGAGTGATGATCACTTTAAGATAATAGAAAATTATACAGCAGAACTGGCTTCACTGGGAGAAAAGGTGATCACTGTGGTAGCCTCTGATTTTTCATGGGAGGGACAGGGGTGCTTTGAAATCGAAGAAAATTGTTCAAATCTTTTTGAACATAATATCATCGGAGTAAAAAAAGATATGGGAGGAAGGATACAATGTGACTTTACTGCCCTGGAAAGATATTTAGAGATTTGCTTTAAATATGGGATGAAAAAAGAGATTGATATCTTTGGTCTTTTGGCAAGCTGGCAGAGGACAGACTTTGGGAACCCTCTAAAGGACTACGATGACTATATAAGGATAAGTTTCTTCTCAGAAGAAAGTAGAACCCATGGCTACATAGATAATAAAAAAGATCTGGGAGAGTATATCTGTCAGGTATTTGAATTTTTTAGCGAAAAGAACCTCATGGACAGGGTAAGGGTGATCAGTGATATGCCTAAAAATCCAGAGTCCTTTAAAAAATGGTCAAAATTTTTAAAGGATTCAGCCAAAATGGACCTTTTAATAAAAACTGCCCTCCATGAAGATAGTTTCACCGATAGATTGGATGGTATTACAGATGTTTCTCTGTCTCTACCGTTATTATTAAAAAGTAAAAATATTTTAAATGAGATAGGGAAAAAAATAAAAGGGAAATTAACCTGGTATGTCTGCTGGTTTCCGGATAAACTAAACCACTTCATAAGTTCACCCCTTATAGAGAGCCGACTCACAGGATGGTATTCCTACTATATGGGACTCAATGGTTTTTTAAGATGGGACTACGCACTCTGGACAAGTAAACCCTTTGAAAATATCAGCTATAAATATCCCAGATGGAAGGCAGGAGATATGTTCTTTGTCTATCCCGGAAAAGATATGAAACCCATAAGATCTATAAGGTGGGAAAATCTAAGGTTTGGAATTCAGGATCAGGAGATCATGAAGATGGCTGAAAAGAAGATCGGAAGGGAAAAAATCAACCTGCTTCTAATGGAAGCTTTAGGAGATAAAAAAGATATGAAAGCGTTAAAAGAATTTTCTGTAGAGATGGATTATTCTGTGGACTATGAAAAATATATGGAAATAAAAAATCAACTTATAGAAGTAATAAAGAGGAGCTAAACTATGACTTTAATGGAATATATAAATAGAGAGGAAAGGGGATACCTCTTGCCATTTATGGGAGCCAACGGTCCTAATTATGGTGAGGAAAACTATGGAAGAGATATATGCTTCTCCCGAAGAGCAGCTGATGCTGGCAAAGAAGATGGATGAAAAATTTCCCAGTGATTTTATCTATGCTTTGGATGAAGGAAATATATTCTGTGATGTCTTGGGAGGTACTCTCAAAAAACCAGAGTATGACTTTTCCCTGGTAATGGACCACCCGATAAAAAATATGGAGGATTTAGAAAAATTAGAGATCCCAGATCCATATATGAATAAAAGGATGGGAACAAATTTAAAAAGTTTAAAGCTTATTTCAGAAAATATAGATAAACCGTTATTTGTATCGCTCCAGGGGCCATTTACCCTGGCTGTACAGTTAGCTGGAGCCACAGGATTACTCAAGGCAACTATAATCCTAACTTTGTAAAAAAGCTTTTGGAGTTTACAGGAGAGGTAGTGGATAGATATGCAAAGGCAATAGTAGGAGCGGGAGTAAAGATGATCTCTATAGCTGAACCATCTACAGTTATGCTAGCACCAAAAAAATTCCCGGTGATGGTAGTAGATAATTTAAATAAAATTTTTAAAGATTTAAACTGCTGGAAATGTGTACATATATGCGGGGATACAACTAAGATATATACTTATATATTAGAGGCTCCAGTAGATGCATTTAGTTTTGACCAAATAATGGATATGGAAAAAGTTATAGAAATTTTTCCTAAAGATAAAGTTGTTATAGGAAATATAGATCCTGTTTATATTTTGGGCAAGGGAAGTGTAGAAGAAGTTAAAGATGTTGTTTGTGATCTGAGTAAAAATATGAGAACATATAACAATTTTCTTATGGGATTTGGATGTTCGTGTACAAATGATACTCCTATTAAAAATTTAGAAGCTGTATCTAAGTGGGGGAGAAAAAACTAAGATTTTCTGACTAGTTTTTAATGACAAGTTGGATAAAAAATGGTATAAATTATATAACTAAATTTTTAAAGGAGAGAACTATGTTTAAATTAAGATTTAATTGAGCCTGAATAGGTTATAAACTTCTGGATGAAGTCATGATGGAACTTTTAGAATCTGAAAAAATGATATATTAGGTGACGCTTACCGCTTCAACATTATAAACACACATTTCTTTTCACTCTTTAACTTTCAACCCATTTTAAAATTATGATGGATATAAATAAATATATTAACGAGAAATTTTGACCTTAATACTTTATCTATTCCTAAAATAATTATTTCTGAAACAACTAGTTCCAACAATCATTATAAAAAAGCAACAAATAAAAAACAAAATATTACAATTAGCTATATCTAATTAATTAATATAGAAATATTTGTATTTTTTAATGCAAAAATATAAAAAAATCACAATACATATAAAACTATTGATTTATGATAGTTATTCATGTCAACTTTTTTTATGTAAAAAAATAAAAATAAAAGGGAGAAAAAATGACTAAAAAAGAATTTTTTGAAGAGATTAAAAATAATTTAATAGAGATGGAAGAAGATACTGTAGAAGAACTATGTAAAAAATCCCTGGAAATGGGAATACCGGCAAAGGAAACTATCCAGGAAGGTTTGATTGCAGGAATGGAAGTTGTAGGTCAGCTATATGAAGAGGAAGAATATTTTCTGCCTGAAGTGTTGATATGTTCAGACGCTATGAATATAGGGATAGATATATTAAAACCACATTTAGAAGGGGATGTATCCGCTGATAAAATAAGAGCAGTAATAGGTGTAGTAGAAGGAGATACCCACGATATCGGAAAGGAATTTAGTTAAAATCATGCTGGAAGCCGGCGGAATAGAAGTGTATGACTTGGGAAGAGATGTTGTCTTGGATGAATTTGTAAATAGAGCCAAAGAAGTGGAGGCTCATTTTATTATTATGTCTACCTTCATGACAACTACAATGGAAGGAATGAAAACAGTTATTGAAAAATTAAAAACCGAAGGGATGAGAGATTCTGTAAAGGTTGCTATAGGAGGCGGGCCTATCTCACAGAGGTTTGCAACAGAGATCGGAGCAGATTTGTATACCAAGGATGCCAATGAAGCTGTTAGAAAAATAAAAGAAATCCATGAGGTGGCATAGATGGAAATAAAAAAAGATATATTGACTGAAAAGCAAAGACTGATGGATGTCTTAAATGGGAAAAAGACAGACAGGCCGCCTGTTATCTGCCTGGGAGGGATGATGAACGCAGCGGTGACAGAAGTTGTAGAAGGGATGAAAAAAAATCATAACAGTGATGTAGATGCAATGGTAGAAGCTGCTGTAAAAGTACATGAAATAACAGGCTTTGAAAATTATGGAGTACCTTTTTGTATGACGATAGAGAGTGAACCTTTTGATGTGGAAGTGGATTTGGGAAGTAAATTAGTTGAACCGAGAATAACTAAATATAATGAGGATATTTTAAATCATTTAGATGAGATAAAAGTAAAACATTCTAAAAGGGCCTTGGTTGTGCTAGAAGCAATATCAAGGTTAAAAAATGATGAAGTTCCAGTAATTGGGAATATAACAGGTCCCATGAGTGTGGTGACATCCGTTATTGAACCAACGGACTATTATAAGATGATGAGAAAAGATAAGGTTATGGCTATGAAATTTTTAGAAGTAGTTACGGATTATTTAATCAAATTTGCTACTGAGAGGATAGAAAGTGGCGCGGATCTTATAGTCATGTTTGATCCTAGTGCCACAGGGGAGATCCTGGGGAAAAAGAATTTTGAAGAATTTATGATCCCTATGTATAAAAAGATCTCAGAAGCAGTACATGAAAAAGGAATAAAAATAATTATTCATATATGTGGCAAGAGTAAGAGTATTTTAGAGAGCTTAAATGAATCTGGAGCAGATTCTCTCAGTTTTGATTCGGCAGTAGGGATAAGGCAGGCTAAAGAAGTTATTCAAGTTCCAATCATGGGGAATGTGAGTACTCAGCTTTTAGATCAGGGAGAAGAAGATATGGTGAAATTACATACAGAGGCAGCTATAAAAGATGGAACCAGCATTATATCACCAGCCTGCGGACTGGCTATGAGTACACCTATTGAGAATTTAAAGGTTATGACAGATACAGTAAAAAAGGGTGAATATGAGTGAAAGATAAGTATAAGAAAGAGAATCTTGGTATGGTAAGGGTCAGATATAAAAATAAAGAAAGATTAGTAAAAAATGGAACGATATTAAGTGATGCCATAAGACTTATGGAGGAAAAAATAGAAACTCCCTGCAATTGCCTGGGGATCTGTAAAAAATGTCAGATAAAAGTAAGAGGAGATCTATCTCCTAAAGAAAAAATAGAAGAAAATCTGCCTAAAGACGTTCGGTTGGCCTGTATAACTATGGCATTGGGAGATGTAGAAATATTTAAACTTACAGACTCGGAACTAAAAATCCATGAAGAAGTGGTGAATTTAGATATAGATATTGAGGAGCAGGGGAAGGTCCTAGCCATAGATGTAGGAACAACAGGTGTTTCAGCCAGATTGATTGATTTGGATGAAAAAAGAATAACAGGAAATTATTCAGGTTTAAACTATCAGAGTGAATATGGAGCAGATGTATTATCTCGGATTACATATTGTATACAAAATGATGTTTTGGATCTACAAAATGCTATTTTAAGTCAAATAAGGGATATAATAAAAAAAGTTGGAACCGTAGACAGGATAGCCATTGCAGGGAATACTACGATGCAACATCTAATCTATGGAGAAAACCCTAAGTCACTTGCGATCTCACCCTATGAACCTGTATTTTTAGAGGAAAAATCATTTTTTATAGATGGTATAGAGACAACCTTACTTTCCAATGCTTCCAGTTATGTAGGAGCGGATATAGTTTCTGGTGTAGCAGTTATAAAATTAGAGGAAAATAATAATACCCTGTTTATAGATATTGGAACAAACGGTGAGATGGTTTTATCTATTGACGGGAAACTACACGAGACATCAACTGCTGCTGGGCCTGCATTTGAAGGTATGAATATAGAGTGTGGGATGAGAGCAGGAAATGGTGCTATTGAAGGTTTTGAGATAGTTGAGACAGGAAAATTTAAGATGAAAACAATAGGAGAGACTCCTACAGGAATATGTGGAAGCGGGTTACTCGATATCATGTCTGAATTTGTTAAACATAAGATTGTATTAAAAAGCGGGAGATTCAACCCCCGGATGAAGCCTGAATTTCAAGAGAAGTTAAGGGATAAAAAGTTTTATATAAGTGAAAATATTTATTTGAGTCAAGGGGATATCAGGCAGATACAATTAGCTAAGGGAGCTATTGCAGCCGGAGTAAAATTACTGCTTTTAAAAGTAGAAAAAGATATATCCGATATGGAAGAGGTAATAATAGCTGGATCATTCGGGTATCATCTAAATGTCGAAAGTATCTTAAATATAGGACTTATCTCTGATTTTAACGGTAAAATAACTTTTGCAGGAAATACATCATTAAATGGCTGTATAGGGTACTTAGTCAATAAAAAGGTGAGAGAAAAGATAAGAACTACAAAAATAGATGTGATGGAGCTATCTAAGAGTGCAAAATTTCAAGAAGTTTTTATAAAGGAGTTGGCGTTTTAATAACTCTTCCTGGTTTTCATTTAGATCGAGTGGCGTTGATGTTAGATTTTAAAAAGAAAAAAGTATCAAAATAAGGAGAGAACGTTATGAAATGTATCAGGCAGAATGACGTAGAAATATCCAAAGAAGCAATGAAAAAATATGATCTAGAGACACCTAAGGGTAGGTTAGATTATATTCTACAGGAAAAAGAAGGGTTCTTTCCTTTATTTTCAAATAGCATGTTTTCTGCTATGGGAGGGATGACAGAATATAATAAGGTAAAAAAAATAACGTGTAGTGATGTGGATGAATTTTTAAAAATTGAAGACCTAAAAAAAGAAAATATAGACCTTGAAGCAGTTTCAAAGGCTAAGGTCTATTCTTTGGACGGAATATTTACTACCTTGATCTCATTTGTTGAGATGAGTAAGGTACTGAGGCTTATGAGGAAGGATGTGGATAAATTAGAAACGGCCTTTGAAAAAATAGAGAAGAATTTTATTTTGTTTTTAGAGACGATGAATTTAAATGAAGTAAGGTGTTTTTCCTATGCCGATCCATCTGCAATGCTTGAAATACTAGGAAAATATCATGAAAAATGGGTAGTGACAAGGTTTATAGATTTGATGGATAAGCTATCCCATCTGGATATAGTCATCCATATATGCCCGACTTTATTCAATGTCCTAAAAAAAATATGGGATATACAAGGTAAGAATATAAAAAGAAAAAAAGTGGAATCTTATCAGGATGAATTTTTTAAGGAAAAAGGTTTCAAGGTGGTAGGAGGGAGCTGTATAAAAAATAAAGCTGAGGCACTGTATTTTTATTTTTAATTAAAAATAAGGAGAGCAAATATGAATCCGTTGGAAAGAGAAAAGATGATAGAGAAAACAGGAAGAGCAGACAGAGTTTTAACCTGACCCCTTCATAGATATGTTTGGAGCACAGCTCATCCATAAAAATATCCGAGAGGTAAATTTATCGGGAAGGCTCATGGCAGATCTTGAAATAGAGGCTTATAAAATTTTTGGACACGATGGTGTTAGTGTAGGACCAGGATTATACGGAGTTCCAGAGGCTTTAGGAGTAGTACTGGATCTTACCCCTACGTAAAAAAATGTGTAGAAATAGACTATGACAATATAGACCTTCTACCCATATGTGACTCTAAATCGGACGGGAGATTACCTCTTTTCTTGGAAGGGGTGCAAATACTTATAGATGAAGTCTCAGGTGAAGTCTCTGTGGGGAGTAGTGTTGCAGGGCCATTCAGTACAGCTGCAACAGTTATAGGAACAGAAAAATTTCTAAAAGACCTAAGAAAAAATCCAGAAGGAGTTCACAGACTCCTAAATAGAGTTACAAAAAGTGTACTCAACTATATGGATGCTGTGATGAACCTGGGGATAGTTCCTAGCATACCGGATACTGTAGCTTCGGGAACACTCATAAGCACCAAAACTTTCAGAGAATTTGCACTGCCTTATTTGGAGACCTGCGTGGAACATATTAGGAATCGGATGGGAAGGGAACCGGCTCTTCATATATGCGGGACGACAAAGAAACACTGGATGGAGATAAAAAAACTTAATTTGTCGGCTCTCAGCTTAGATAATATCGATGATATTGGGGAAGCCTGTGAGATCTTAGGGAATAAATTCTGTATTATAGGAAACGTTGATCCTGTAAATGTAATGTTAAACGGGACAAGAGAAAGTATCCATAGAGAAGTAAAAAAGTGTATAGACAAAGCATACAACAATCCCAAGGGATTTGTTCTGGCTACAGGATGTGATATTCCTATAAATGCATCTCCTAAAAATATAGAATACTTCATGGAAGCAGCCAGACTGTATAGTCGTTTTAAAGAAAAATAAAAAATTAATAGGGGGATAGCAATGTATCAAATAGGAATAGATATTGGATCTACAGCAGCCAAGGTTGCAGTTATGAAAAAAACAGACATCTTAGAAACTTTTGTTCTGCCAACCGGATGGAGCAGTATAGATACCGCTAATAATATAAAAAAAAGATTGAGTGGTATGGGAATAGAAGAATCTAACTCTAAAGTTGTTGCTACAGGTTATGGAAGGGTTTCTGTTCCCTTTGCTGATAAAACAATTACAGAGATAACCTGTCACGCAATGGGAGCAAAATATTTTATCGGGGAGAATACAACAGTTGTAGATATCGGTGGGCAGGATAGCAAAGTTATTTCTCTTGAAGGTGGAGTGGTTAAGGATTTTACCATGAATGATAAATGCTCTGCCGGAACAGGTAAATTTATAGAAGTTATGTCAAACTCCCTGGGAGTAGATATAGATACCTTGACAGATTTAGCCAGGGAAGGTAGTGGGATAGAGATCACTTCAATGTGTACTGTCTTTGCTGAATCAGAGGTTATAAGTCTTATCGGCAGGGGAGAAAAAAGAGAAAATATAGCCTTTGGAATAGTGGATTCTGTAATAAAAAAAGTAAATTCACTCTGTTCCAGACATGGGGAGTCAGACTCATATTTTCTTACAGGGGGATTTTCAAGGAATCCATATATATTGGAGGAACTGTCTAAGGCTATTGGGCAAAAAGTTGTAACCCATGAATTGGGAAGATATGCAGGAGCTATTGGAGCTGCTATCCTGGCTGGGAAAATAGAAAAATAAAAATAAAGGGAGGAACAAATATGAAAAAATTATTATTGGTTTTAGGAATTTCAATTTTGATGGCGGTACAAATAATGGCATCGGATGGAGTTAAAGTTGTAGATATGAACTATGTGACTGAAAGATTAAACAGTGATGCAGTCATTATAGATGTGAGAAGTGAAGAAATATATGAGGGGAAAACACCGAGAAGAGGGATAAAAGGCGGTCATATCTTAGGAGCCATAAATGTACCTTTGGATACATTTATGGCTATAGAAGATGATTCAGAAAAATTAGAACTCCTTAAATCTAAAGGAATGGATCTAAAAACTGAAATTATTACATATTGTAACACAGGGAGAAAAAGTCAAGTTTTGGCAGAAGAATTGGTAAGATTAGAATACTCTGATGTGAATAACTATAAGGGTAGTATGAAAGAATGGGGAAGAATTTCTACAAATGTAGTTGTAGTTCAGTAATTACTTAGATAATGGAAAATAAACTTTAAGGGGGATAAGATGAAAAACTTAAATAAAAATAATTTACCAGAAAAATTTGAGGAATTTGGAGAAAAAAGAAGGGAAGGATTTCTTACAGTAAAGGAATTTAAAGACAGGGGAGAAAATGTTGTAGGAACGTTTTGTACATATACTCCAAAAGAGGTTATATATGCAGCCAATGCTCATCCAATATCACTTTGTTCTGTAAGTGAGGAAACTATTCCGGCAGCAGAAAAACACCTGCCGAAAAATCTATGTCCATTGGTTAAAGCCAGCTATGGATTTGCTCTGACCGATAAATGTCCGTATATGTATTTTGCTGACATGGTTGTAGGAGAAACAACCTGTGACGGGAAAAAGAAGATGTATGAGCTTCTAGGAGAGATAAAAGATACCCATGTGATGCAGCTGCCACAGACCCAAGATGGGGAACATGCAATGGATCTTTGGAAGAGTGAGATCAGATTTTTAATAAAAAAATTAGAAAATAAATTTAATACAGTGGTTACAGAGGAAGGATTGAGAAAATCCATAAAATCATGCAATGAAGACAGAAGATTATTAAAGGAATTCCATGAACTTGGAAAGATAAAGCCGTCGGTTCTATCAGGATTTGACATGTTCACAGTTTTAAATGGTGCCAACTATACATTCGACAAGAAAAAGATGAGAAGTAATGTAAGGGAGCTTATAGAAGATTTAAAGAGAAAACAGACAGAAAATGATACCTCATATACAGAAACAACACCAAGAATATTGGTAACAGGCTGCCCAATAGGAGGAGTAGCTGAAAAAGTTATAAAAGCCATTGAAGATGCAGGAGCGGTAGTAGTAGCCTTGGAAAACTGCCAAGGATATAAGGAACTTCATGAGGAAGTGGATGAAACTATAGATCCTGTAGAAGCTATTGCCAAAAAATACCTTAATATTCCGTGTTCTGTAATGACGCCTAATAAAGGAAGGAAACAGCTTTTAAAAGATATGGTAGATGAATATAAGGTAGATGGTGTAGTGGATATGATCCTTCAAGCCTGCCATACCTACAGTATTGAAAGCCACAGTATAAAAAGATTTTTGACAAAGGAAAGAAATATTCCGTATATTGCTTTGGAGACAGATTATTGAACTGGAGATGCAGGTCAGATAAAAACAAGGATGGAAGCATTTATTGAGATGCTTTAAAAACTAAATTCTTATATAACTGGAGGAGATTGTATACACTATATCTAATAGTGCAAATTATACCTTTGAGAAAATAGAGCAAAATGATAGAATAATAAATGTAATTGATCAAATGAAGAAAAATAATGATAATACATAAAATATAAACTGGGGTGAAAAGATGAAAAAATTATTTGTTATACTGGCACTGATACTTGGGATAGTAGGGTGCGGCAGTAAGGTAAAAGAATCAAAAAATAAAATAGTAAAGGAAGGCTCTATTAGTGTAAAAGAAGTGCAAAAAGCAGGGGAAGATGAAAATATAGTTGTGATGGATACCAGAAGTTATGATGAATATAATGGCTGGGATCTAAAAGGAAATGGAATTAATGGACATATTCCAGGAGCAGTAAATTATCCTACTAGTGCAATTAAAGATGCTGATCTAGAAATAGCTCTTGAGAGAAAGGGAATCAGTGTAGGAGACGAAATAATTATCTATGGTGAAGAATCAGAAACTATGAAAAACATCCTTATTGAGAAAGGATATACAGTATCTATCTTTGATGGAGGAGTAGAGGAATGGGCAGAAGAATCTCTATCTTTTGAAAAATTAAAAAGATATGAAACTATAGTTCCTGTGAGCTGGGTCAAGGATCTTTTAGAGGGGGAAAAAGTAAATCACTATGACGGAAGACCTGTAAAAGTGTTTAATGTAGGGTGGAGTGAAAATGGGGAACCTCATAAGAAAGGACATATTCCTGAATCTTACTGGATGCATACAGGCTGGATAGAGGAAGGGCCTGTTTGGAACAGAGTCAGTGATATGAAAATTAAAGCAGAGATGGAAAGACAGGGAATCACAACAGATACTCTTGTGCTTATTTACGGCGACCCTATGGCTGCTGCAAGATTTGGAGTTATAGCTAAATATGCAGGTGTAGAAGATGTGAGAATGATAAATGGTGGACTAAAAGCTTGGAAAGATGCTGGATATCCTGTGGAAACTGAGATGAAAAATCCAGAACCAGTAAAAGAATTTGGGGCAAGTGTACCTCAAAACCCAGAACTTATTATAGATTTACCTGAAGCAGTGGAATTATTGAAGGCTGAAGATGGGGATCTTATCAGTATCAGAAGCTGGAGAGAATACCTTGGTAAAATCAGCGGGTATGACTATATCAAGCCTAGAGGAAGAATTATGGGATCTAAATGGGGTATGGCAGGATCTGACCCTTGGCATTTAGAGGATTATAGAGATATGGATCAATTTCATATGAGACCATATACGGAGATTCAAAAAATGTGGGAAGGATTGAAGATAGATCCTGAAAATCATTTGGCATTTTACTGTGGAACTGGCTGGAGAGCAAGTGAAGTATGGTTCTATGCACAGGCTATGGGTCTTGAGAGAATATCTGTATATGATGGTGGATGGAAAGAATGGTCTGAAACAAAGGAAACAAAGAAAAAGTTTTTAAAGGGAGAACCTAAGGTATTAAATGAAGAAAGTTTTATAGATTAGAAAATAGAGGATGATTTCTATATTATTTAGGAGTCATCCTTTTATTTTACAAAATTAAATTTAAATGTTAATATTTATTAATTAAAATCAATTTTAAAATAAAAACAATAAGGGACTACTAGTAAATGAAGAATAAGAACAATTATTTGACTTTAAGAAAAATTTATAAAAAAATATTAATTTTGGTATTTTTGGTTAATTTAAGTATTATTTCTTTTTCAAAAACACATCGTGTGAGACCAGGGGACACTTTAGGTGTAATAAGTAAAAAATATAATATAAGCATTAGTCAATTGCAGGCAAGAAATGATTTAGCTACAAATAAAATTATTTCGGGAACAAATATTGATGTTGGTGGAGATGGGTATCATATTGTTGTCTATGGCGAAAATATTTCATTGATAGCATCTAGATGTAATCTGACTTCTTTAAAATTAATGTCCTTAAATAATATGAAAACTCAAACTATTCATCCTGATATGAAGTTGAAAATTTCAGGTAATTCAGGAAATGAAAAAGTAGTTAAGAGCATTTCAAAAAACAAGAAAAAAACTTCTAGAGACCAAAATAAAAATCATTTTACAATTAAAGAATTTGTAGATAGAGAAACTTATAAAAAATATAGGACAAGAAGTAGTTGGTTTGTAGATAAAGAACTTATCGATCAAATGAACCAATTAAGGGAATTATTTGGTCGTGAGATTACAGTTAACAACTGGGCAACTGGAGGTCGATTTCAATGGAGGGGGTTTAGAACTCCTAAATCACCACAATATACACCTTATTCTTCTCATTCTTTTGGAAGAGCTATAGACTTTGATGTTAAAGAACTTTCTGCTTCCCAGGCTAGGAAAAAAATTATTGGGTGGTATAACGAAGGAATATTGGTTTCTAAATCAATAAGTCTTGAAACAGAAGTTTCATGGGTACATTTAGACGTTAGAAATGGAGGGGAGCTTAGAACATTTAAGCCATAAAATTGTTTTTATCTGAATATAAATAAATAAAAAACCCTTCCTTATTGGAAGGGTTTTTTATTTATTTAAAAATACCTAAAGTATAGATATATATTAGCTACAACTAAGTTCTGAACAGCTATAATCAATCCAAACTTCATAAACTTACCAAAACTTATTTTACAACCTGCTTTATTGGCTGAATTTATAGCCACTACATTGGTTGCCGATGCTAGGATAGTAATATTCCCTCCTAACAACGATCCCATGGAAAGTGCCCACCAAAGTGACGTGGTATTTCCATCGGAGAAAGTTGGGGTCATAAAATGGATGATCTTGGAAACCATGGCTGCATTGGCTACATTTCCGATGACGGCAGTAAACATAGCCGATACCCACAGTACCATACTAGCTGCTATATCTAGATGCCCGTCAGCAGTTTCTAAGAGTTTATCCCCTACTATGTCTACTAAACCTATGGATTCTATCCCCTGTATCAACATAAATAGTCCCATGAAAAAAAACAAAGTATCCCATTCTACGTGTTTAAATACCTCTACAGGATCTCTTTTAGTTATTAAGATCAGAAGGATAGCACCACTCAGAGCTATTATTGCCAAGCCCTTATCGATGAAGTTATTCATCAAAAATCCAAAAATTACTAGTGCAAATATAGTAGCAGATTCCTGTAACAATTTTATGTCTTTTAAAGATCTCGATGCATCCAGTTCCATGACTCTGGCTTTCAAGTCTCTCGAAACTGTCATCTTTCTACCGTACATAAAATAGACCGTAACTATTAACATAACTAATGAAATTATAGCAATTGGAGCTGTGTTTACCAAAAAGTCATTAAATCCTATCTTACCCTCTGCTCCTATAATAAGCTGAGTCGGATCACCGATAAGTGTAGCTAATCCACCTATATTGGCTGACATTATGAGAGTCATAATGTATACGAATGGATCGACCTTAAGCTGGTTAGCTAGTAAGATAGATACCGGTGCCATAAGTAAGATAGTAGTTACATTGTCTAAAAATGCTGAACATACAGCGGTTATTACTGCTAGAAGTACCAGCAAGGGAAATGGTTCTCCCTTTACTAATTGTGCTACCTTTACAGCTAGATATTGAAATACTCCTGTCTCAGAGATAAAATGAACTATGATCATCATTCCTACCAGTAAAAGAATTATCTCGAGCCTTGAACCAATGGCATTGAGTGCTTCATGTTCACTTATAATCCCAACTAACGCCATGGATAGCCCTCCTAAAAGAGTGGCTATTGAACCTGGGACTTTTTCTGTTATTATCAAATAAAATGTTGCTATAAATATAATTAAACCTATTGCTAGTTGCATGTTTATTTCCTCCTGAATACCTAAACTTATATGTGTAAAACTTTTTTGATTATATGTGATCTCAAAATAGTTCCGTAATATTTACCATTTTCAACCACATATATTCTGGTAAAACCTTTATTTACCATTAACAGACATATTTCCATTATAGGAGTTTTTCTGTCTACAACTGCTGTTTTTTTTCTATAAATATCTTGAATCCTGGCTGTCTTTTCATTTTTTAAATATTCCTCAAAGGGCTCCCCTATTGTAAAAAAGTTTAAGTTATCCATTACCGAGGTATAGTCGGGCATACCAAAGGAGATAAGTTCCCTTTCGGTCATCTCTCCCAAGAAATATCCATTATCATCCACTACTGGGAATCCAGGTTTTTCCTCGGTGATAAGCCTTCTGGCTATATCATTTAAGGTGTCGTATGGGCTAACTGGTTTTATTGTGGGGTCCATAACATCTTCAGCAGTGATCTTGTTTTCAATCTTTACATCGATGTGACTTAAAAGATCATATACTTCGGTTCCTGTTTTGGCATTTTTAAGTTTTTCCAATAAAGGCTTATCTTTGAGAGCTATCTTAGTGATAGATGACATGATCTTTAAGATAACTTTACTCTTTAAAGTTTCAGCTGTGATCATAAAGAATATTTTTACCAGATCTTTGTTTCTCATATCGGCCATATCACATTCAATAGGTTCTTTCATAATACCAATAGATATCAGGATATCGTCATATTTATCTACTCTGGCATGAGGGATAGCAATCCCACTTCCCATGGCTGTAGAAACTTCAGCTTCCCTTGCAAAAACTGATTTTTTTATTAGATCTACAGAATCATTGAACGTTTTGTCGTGTTTAGCCGTATTATTTATCATTTGATCGATGATATCTTCTTTGGTATCTCCTTCTAAATTTAGATAGATACACCTAGGGTTTAAGTAACTTGATAACTTCATATATAACCTCCAAATTGTTATTTAAATATTTAATTCTAGCTTTTTTCTATCTTCTTTTTGGATGCTTGTGTATAGATACATGAAACAGGATTTTTTTTATGGATCTTTATTGTTGCATTTCATTATACAACGCAAGTTCCTAAAAATGGAAATAGTTTTTGAAATTATTTTTCCTTCTTTTATTTTTGTATGGATTTGGTATATTTTTGTGATATTTGTTGAGAAAATACATGGAAAATAATGGGGGGGAATGTGCTGTTTACAAGAATAAAATGAGGAAGTGTTATATTTTAAAATATAACATTGAAAAAAACTAAGAATTAATGGTAAAATATGGGGTAAATTATAACTTTAGGAGGAAATAAAATTGAATAAAAAGCCTTGGGATAAAGAAATTGCAACAAAAATGATTACAGAGGATCAAATAGCTGTAAGAGTGGCTGAGTTAGGAGCTCAAATCACGAAGGATTTTAAAGATGTAGAGGAAGATATAATCGTAGTATGTTTATTAAAGGGATCGATTATATTTATGGCAGATCTTTGTAGAAAAATTGAATTACCACTAAAGATGGATTTTCTGACTGTATCTAGTTATGGAAATGAATTTATATCAACTAGAGAAGTAAAAATAAAAAAAGATTTAGATGAAAATATCATGGGGAAACACGTAATCGTGGTAGAGGATATAATTGATTCAGGAAATACATTAAAGACTGTATTAAAGATGCTAGGGCATAGAGGACCTAAGTCAGTTTCGTTATGCACACTTTTAAACAAACTATCTAGAAGAGAAGTTGATATAGATGTACAATATATTGGTTTTGAAATAGAGGATGAATTTGTATTAGGTTATGGGTTAGATTATATGCAGGAGTATAGAAACATTCCTTACGTTGGTATCATGGAAAATTTAGAAGAATTAGATAACTAAGGAGATAATAAAAAATGAAGTATTCAATAGATGTAATGATTTCAAAAGAAGAGATTGCAGAGAAAGTTGCAGAGTTAGGAGCTAGAATAAATGAAAAATATAAAGACAGTGAAGAGTTAGTACTGATTGCCCTTCTACGTGGATCGGTAATATTTATGGCTGACCTTGCCCGTGAATTAAAATTAGGTAATGTGAGACTTGATTTCATGACTGTATCTAGTTATGGAAATTCTATGACCTCTTCTAGAGATGTAAAAATAAAAAAAGATATAGAGGATAGCATCAAAGATAAGGATGTCCTTATTGTAGAAGACTTAATAGATACAGGATTTACTCTGAGTAAAGTTGTTGAAATATTAAAGATCAGAGAACCAAAATCACTCAGTATTTGTACACTTTTAGATAAACCAGCTAGAAGAGAAGCAAATGTTGAGGTAGAATTTTCAGGGTTTCAAATCCCAGATGAGTTTGTAGTAGGATATGGAATTGATTATGCAGAAAAACATAGAGAATTGCCATTTATCGGAAAAGTAATCATAGAAAAATAAAATATAAAAGAAGTAGGTGAAAGATGGGATTTAAACATAAAAAAAAATATGGACAGAACTTTTTGACCAATGCAGGGCAGGTTTTAGATAGGATTATCGAGGTTTCAGATGTTAACTCTGAAGATGCTATAGTAGAGATAGGACCTGGTGATGGAGCACTTACAGAACTGTTATTGGAACATGGGAAAAAAGTTACATGTATGGAGATCGATAAAGATCTAGAAAGAACACTCAGAAGTAAATTTGATGCCAATCCGAAATTTACACTGCTTATGGGAGATGTATTGGAAGTAGATTTTCAAGAGAAAATAGGAGAACCTGTAAAGGTAGTAGCTAATATTCCCTATTATATCACTTCCCCAATTATTCAAAAATTGATAAAAAATAGAAATATTATAAGTGAAATTTATATAATGGTACAAAAAGAAGTAGCTCAAAGGATATGTGCAAAATCAGGAAGTGAGAGAAGTACTCTTACATTATCTATAGAATATTATGGTGAGGCAAAATACCTATTCACTATTCCAAAGGAAGATTTTGAACCGGTACCTAAGATTGATTCGGCATTCATGTCGATTAAACTTCGTGCTGATAATAAGTATGAAAAATTAGTAGATGAAGCTACATTTTTTAAATATGTAAAGGCAGCCTTTGCTACCAAAAGAAAAAATATACTGAATAATCTGTCTAACCTAGGATTTACTAAGGCTGAATTAAAAGAAAAATTAGCTACCATAGGTATAGAGGGAAATAGAAGAGCTGAATCGATAAGTATTGATGAATATATGGAACTTATCAGGGTCTTAGAAGAAAAATAATAATTAAGGGGTTGAGAATGGAGATGAAAATCCATTCTGAATTTTTTATTAAGGAGATAAAAAATCGCTGTGAGCGTAAAGGAGGTAAAAAATTATGATGAGAAGTTACGAGTTTTTTATTCAAACAGAAAGAAGACATATCGATTTTATAAATAAAGGAATGGAAGCCTATGAAGGTCTGGGAATAGTCAGAACTCTGGATGCTAAATTAGGAACAATAAAGATTATATCTACTGAATTTTATGCTACTGAAGTCAGAGATGTTGTAGAAGATTTAGATGCAAATGGTGTATATGCTAAGATAACCTATGAGGGGCCTTGGAAGGGTGTATTATAAAATAAATTGAAAAATTAATCAGTGTCAAAAGGAGGCAATAATGGAAACAAATTGTCATACAACAGATCACAGAGTTTACTATAATGAAACTGACCAAATGGGAAGGGTCTATCATTCCAACTACGTTCTCTGGATGGAAAAAGGACGAACTGAGTTTATTAGAGCTAAGAAGATCTCCTATAAATCTCTAGAAGAAGATGGAATCTTTCTTCCTGTATCGGATATAGGTATAAAGTTTTTAAAAGCCATAGAATATGATATGGAATTAAAAATAAAAACTATTTTGGTGGATATAAATAGAATTAAGGTTAAATTTAGATATGAATTTTATGATAAAGAGATGCAAACTCTCTTTGGAACAGCAACTACTACAAATATTTTTACAGACAGAGATGGAATACTTAAAAGAGTCGGCAAAGAATTAATAGAACATATAAAAAATAATTAAAGATTTGATGGATATTGTAAAAATATGTTGTCTTAGATAAAAAAAATAAATTTATCAATTTGGCCAAAAGCCAGGGAGAAATATAAAAATGGAAAAATTAGAAGCATTGTTAAAATATATAGTTTCAGAAATGGTGAAAACACAAGATGCAATAGATATAACATATGAGGAAAAGAAAGATCTTATTGTATTTAAAATAAGAGTAGCTGATGGTGAATTAGGAAAAGTAATTGGTAAAAACGGTCTGACTGCTAACGCTATCAGAGGAGTAATGCAGGCAGCAGCAGTAAAAGATAAATTAAACGTAAATGTAGAATTTTCAGATTAATTAGGGGGTAAGAATATGGAATTAATTTCAGTTGGAAAAATTTCAGGAACTCACCATCTAATGGGGACATTGAAGGTTTCTTCAAACTTTGAAGACCTGAGTATAATAGTGGGATCTAAGGTAGTTGTAAAACATACCAATGGAATGAGCAGAATATTGACAGTAACAAATATAAAGAAACTAAGCCCTAAAAGGTTAGCTTTTGATTTTGAGGAGATAACTAATAAAACAGAAGGGATTGCTCTATCTGGATATTCTATCTACATAAGAAAAGATATCCTAGGATTAGAAGAGGATGAATATTATGCTTCTGACATCATAGGGATGATGGCTGTCACTGTAGACGGAGAAGAATTAGGAGAAATCACTGACTTAATGGAGACAGCAGGTCATGATATCTATGTAATTGGTAAAGGTAAGGAAGAAATAATGGTTCCTTCAGTAGAGGAATTTGTAAAAGATGTTGATTTTAAAAAAAGGGTAGTTATTTTTGATCTAATAGAGGGAATGAGACCATGAAAATAAATATTTTAACTCTTTTTCCTGCTATGTTTGATGGGTTTAAAAGTGAAAGTATAATTAAAAGAGCTATAAATAGCGGGTCACTGGAGATAAATATTATAGACATAAGAGAGTATACCTTTGATAAACATAATACTGCTGATGATACTCCATTTGGAGGAGGAGCAGGTATGGTATTGAAGGCTGAACCTATATTTAGAGCTTTGGAAAATACTTCTGGAAAGGTAATTTATACCTCTCCTCAAGGTGTGACACTTCATCAAAACTTATCCAATGAACTGAGTTTAGAAGAGGAAATAACTATAATAGCGGGTCACTACGAAGGGATGGATGAAAGGGTTATAGAAGAAAAAGTGGATTTAGAGATCTCTATTGGAGATTTTGTATTAACTGGAGGAGAGCTACCAGCTATGGTTATAGCTGATTCCATTGCTAGACTCCTACCTGGTGTTATAAATAAAGAATCCTATGAACAGGATTCATTTTATAATGGTCTATTAGATCATCCTCACTATACTCGTCCGGCAGAAATTGACGGATTAAAAATACCAGAAATACTTCTTTCTGGACACCATAAAAACATAGAGTTGTGGAGAAAAAAGGAAAGCCTCAAAAGAACATACCTGAGAAGACCTGATCTATTAGAAGGCAGAGAATTTACAAGAGAAGAAAAGAAGTTATTAAAAGAGATCGTGGAAGAACTATAAATGTGAGAGAAACCTCTAAGGAAAGGGTGATATATTTGATATATTCTTTAAAAGATAAAACACCAAAATTTGGGAAAAATAACTACATAGCTCCTAATGCTACCTTAGTAGGAGATATTGAACTAGGAGAAGATGTAAGTATATGGTTTGGGGCTGTACTACGTGGAGATATGAGTAAGATCACTATTGGTAATGCCTCTAATATCCAAGATAATTGTACTATTCATGGAGATATACCTTATCCTGTTACCTTGGGAGAGGGAGTTACAATAGGACACAATGCCATTGTTCACGGATGTAGTATAGGAGATAACTGTGTGATTGGTATGGGAGCTATTTTATTAAATGGTGCAACTATACCTAAGAATTGTCTTGTAGGAGCTGGATCTGTTGTAGTAGCTAAGTTAGAGATTGAGGAGGGAAGCCTAGTGATAGGAAATCCTGCTATAGTCAAGAAAAAATTATCAGATAAATATATTGAATATCTAAAGTATGCAAAGGATGTATATATAAATGATATCGATATCTATACAAAAGAGTTAGAAGAAATAAAGTAAAAAACAGAAAAGAGGAGAAAATAAATGAGAGAAAAAATATATTTAGGTTTAGTACACTATCCTGTATATAACAGAAACCAAGAAACAGTTGCTACATCGGTAACCAACTTTGATATTCATGATATATCTAGAAGTTGTAAGACATATGACATAAAGGGATATCATATAATCACTCCAGTAGATGCTCAAGTAGAATTAACGAGCAGAGTAATTGGGTATTGGAAAGATGGATTTGGTGGAAACTTCAATAAAGACAGGGAAGCAGCATTCTCTACTACATTTGTAACTGAAAGTATTGAAAAAGCTATAGAAGAGATTGAAAAAGCTGAAGGGAAAAAACCAGTAATTGTCACAACTTCTGCAAGAATATACGATAATTCAATCTCATATGAAGATATGAGTGAAAAAATATATAATGATGATAATGTTTATCTGTTATTATTTGGTACAGGACATGGTTTGCTAGATGAGATCATGGAGAATTGTACTCATATTTTAGATCCAATTAGAGGTAAGACAAAGTATAATCATCTGTCAGTAAGATCGGCAGTAGCTATAATCTTAGACAGATTATTAGGTGAGAAATAGAGAAATGAAAAATCCCCGGGCTATTTTAGCAAGGGGATTTTTACTTATATTTGCCTAGTTTTTTCTCTTAACCAGTTTATCTCGTTCAAAATTTAATGATTGAGATAAATTAATTCTCCAAGGCAACAAAAGGCCGATAATTAATAGATATGATCTTTAAAAACAAAAATAATATTTTAAAAAATATAAGAAAGGTAATAAAAATTAATTTTGAATTTTTTACTTGTTGTGTAATAATAAATATAATGAAAACAGGCTATAAAATAAAAAGAAGAAATAATAAATTTAGGAGGGATTAGATGTCAGCAGATGTAATAAATTATGAAATTAAAGGTGAAGGAATCCAATTAGTGGAGATAGAGCTAGATCCGAGAGAGGGAGTTAGAGCAGAGGCTGGAGCTATGACCTATATGGAAGATGGGATAGACATGCAAACAAGTAATAAGGGTGGACTCTTTGGTGGTTTCAAGAGGATGATAACAGGAGAAAGTTTCTTCATCACAACATTTTTAAATGAAGGGAACAAAAAATCAAGAGTTGGGTTTGCTGCACCATATCCTGGGCAGATAATCCTTATAGATCTAAAAAGATTTAATGGAGAGTTTCTATGCCAGAAAGATTCCTATCTATGTTCAGCTAATGGGATAGATATAGATGTGGCTTTCACTAAAAAATTAGGAGCAGGATTCTTTGGAGGAGAGGGATTTATCCTTCAAAAATTAACTGGAAATGGGATGGCCTTTATCCATGCAGGGGGAACCATAGTTGAAAAAAAATTAGCCCATGGAGAAACTCTAAGAGTGGATACAGGTTGTGTTATAGGATTCGAATCTAGTGTAAGTTATGATATTAGATTTGTAGGAGGATTTAAAAATGCAATGTTTGGTAAAGAAGGTTTATTTTTGGAAACTTTACAGGAACCTGGAACAGTATATATACAGTCTATGCCAATATCAAAATTAGCTGAAAGACTAGGTGCAGCAGTAGGAAGGAATAGGGGACAATGCAATGGTGGTGGCGACATGTTGGCTGGAGGGATAGCAGGAGGAATACTAGGTAGTATGTTTGGTGGAGTCAATGACTAAGGTCGATATAAAAAAAACTAAAGCTGTGATAGATATTGGGACTAATTCATGCAGATTATTTATTGGTTGTGTGGAAGATGGAAAAATTACAAATAAAATATTAAAATTAATGGAAATAACAAGGCTAGGACAAGATGTAGATAAGACTGGGGTTTTAAGGCAGGATGCTATGGATAGAACCATAGAGACACTAAAACTATACAGAAAAAAAATAGATGGATATGGTATAGAGGAAATAAAAGTTACTGCAACTTCTGCTACTCGTGACTCTAAAAATAGAGAGGAATTTATCTCCCGGGTAAAGGCAGAGACAAACCTCGAGATCCATTGTATTACAGGAGAGGAAGAGGGAAAGTTAAGTTTTTCCGGAGCAGTATCTGAATTTGATGAAAAGATTATGGTATTTGATATAGGAGGCGGGAGTACTGAATTTATTCTAGGGGACAAAAATAAGGTTGAATATATAGAGAGTTTCAATGTAGGTGCAGTAAGACTGGGAGAAAAATTCTTTAAGGGGAAAAATGATATTTTAAGTGGTGAAGTCTGGGTAAAAGAACTTCTGAAAAGGCTATATAAGTATAAAAATCAGTCATTTACATTGGTAGGGGTAGCTGGGACTGTTACTACTCATGTCAGTATACTCTTGGAGATGGATGAGTATGATACTGACGGAGTCCACATGTATAGACTGACTAAGGAAGAGATATTAAAAAATCTAGATCTATTTTTAAGTAAATCGTTGAAAGATAGAAAAAAAATAGTAGGTTTACATCCAAAGAGAGCAGAGGTGATCATTCCGGGGACCTATTTGTTGTTGTGGATAATGGAAATTTTAGAAAAGGATGAAATTGTAGTTTCAGAATCAGATATCTTAGAAGGGATGATGATGAATGAGTAAAAAATATATTATCTATGGTCGTGTGCAAGGAGTAGGATTTAGATATTTCATCTTTGAATTGGCCGCAAAATTAAGATTTAATGGAAGCGTAAAAAATTTGTCCGACGGAAGTGTAGAAGTAGTTATAGAAAGTAGCAGGCAGGAAGAGATATTGAAGGAGATTAAAAAAGGTAATTTTTTTAGTAGTGTAGATGAAATAAAAGAAATTGAAACCACAAAGACTACTTATGAGGATTTTAAAATTTTATATTAATTTTACACAAGTAAAGTTAGTAAACTAGAAAGGCTTTTAGAATATAAAAAATTCTAAAAGCCTTTCTTTGTATTTAATGGAAATGTCACGTTGCTTCTTATATATGATTTGTAAATATTATTATTTTTCTAATATTTAATATTTTTTCTAAACTGGAATCTTCTAATTTATAAAGTTCTTTTAATTTTAGGGGTTCTTCATGGAATAAGTGTAAAAATGTTATGATAAAAGAACAGCTAGAATTAACCAAATAATTTATTTTTTTTAAAGTGTTTTCATCTAAGCTTTCCAGGATAAGGTCTGTGTTTTTATAGATACGATTAACTAGTTCTTCAATATAAATAACTCTATTTTTATTGAATTGAAGTGCAAATTTAATCAATTTTTTTTCTAAGTTTTCCTCTTTGGCTATTTCAAAATTATTAAAATGAAAGACTCCTAATTTTTTACAAATAGTACTTATAAACTTGTCATTATATTTTAAGTAAAAATTGATACTAGAAATATCTAAACGAAGACTATATTCCTTTTCGTTAAATCTATCTTTATAAAAATTTTCAACTACTTGAACTTCGTGTTTAATAGAATCAAATTCATCATCAATACTTTCTAACATAGCACTAATTCTAAATAATTTTCTTTGAACTTTATTGGGTATTTTAGCAAGGGTTTTATATCTCAATTGATGGTCTATTTGAGCCCAAATATGTTGAAGGGCAGTCCGAATCTGTACTTCAAATTTAAAATCATTGCACCCATAAATTTTTTTTTGACAAGCCTTATATTTGCAGATATAGTGGAGAGATAGGTAGCCCATTTCATTATATTTTAAACTTTTAAGCTTGTTTGTTGAGTTTTTATAATCGATCTTAAAATTTTCTTTGAGGAGGTTTAAAATACTATCGAGATCTTCCCTATAGTAGGTAATTATACGAATGCCCAAAATATCTGTCATGTCTTCTAAGGGATTTTCATACTTATCTTTTTTTATTTCTAATTTTTTTTTGAAACTGTCGAGACTTTTTACACGAGATTCTGTTTTTACGCAGAAGATATTATTGTCTTTTAGAATTTTTTCAACTTTTTGTTGTAGGTGAAATATAAATATTTCATATTCCTGCATATTGTCTTCAAACTCTTCAACCCAGTGGGTAATGTCGTTCATCTTGTCTCCTTTTGTTAATTTATATATATGGTAACTACTCTAAATAATTTTGAGCTACATCTTAATTATACACCATAACATAAGAAATGGCAAGGAGGAGGGGTTGATTGGTGATTTTATTTGATTAATAGTTAATAAATAAATAACACATACTGTAAAGTTAAAAAGCAGTTAAAAAGAAAATAAAAATTAAAACTTGTACACAAAGATTAAAAAGGATAAAATAAAAAAGAATACGAAGAAATAATTTTAAATTCATGATAAAAATAAAAATTTAAATTTTATATAGGGGGCAGAGATGAAAAAAATAGTTTTAATTACAGGAGCTAGTTCAGGAATAGGGAGGGCTACGGCACTTAGATATGCAGAAAAATCATATGATTTGATCTTGGTGGCAAGAAGAATGGATAAATTAGAGGAACTAAAGGATGAGATAATTGGATTTAAAAATATCGAAGTTAAACTTCTGCAAATAGATATATCCAGTTCAGAAGAGGTGAAAAATGGTATAAATTCATTGGAAGGCAGATGGAAGCAAATAGATATATTGATAAATTCGGCTGGATTAGCACTGGGAATGGATAAGATTCACGAAAGTGAATACAGCTCATTTGATAGTGTTATAGATGTAAATATAAAGGGGCTGTTATATATTTCTAAAACAGTAATACCTTTAATGTTAGCAGCAAAAGTAGATGGGCATGTGGTAAATTTGGGATCAACAGCAGGTAGGCTAGCGTATTCAGGTGGAGGAGTTTATTGTGCTAGTAAAGCAGCAGTAAAAACCTTAACTGATGCAATGAGGATAGATCTTATAGATACTCCTATTAGGGTAACAAATATAGAGCCAGGAATGGTAGAAACTCCATTTTCAAATATCAGGTTTAGAGGAGATGATGAAAAAGCTGAGAACGTGTACAAAGGTATAGAAGCTTTGACACCAGGAGATGTAGCGGAAGTTATTGTATATACGACTTCACTCCCTCAAAATGTACAGGTGTGTGAATTGATGTTAACTCCAAATAAGCAAGCTACGGGGCGAGATTTGTATCGATCGACAAAACAGGACAAAAATGAAAAATAAATTAAAGCAGGATGGACTTCATCCTGCTTTTTTACTTCTTATATATTCAGCCAGACAGCCGTTAAAGGCAAGGTGCCACGATTTCCTATATGGCTCATACCAGAGTTCCCATTTGATGCCGTATCTATCCTTAAATTTTTCTAGGTCTTCTTTTTGGCCAAAGAGTTCTATATGAGTTTTATAGAGATCTACTGTAAAAGGTGAAATGTCAACTACAATACCCAAAGAATCAAAGGCAAGATGCATATTTCTAGTAACACCATTATAATCAAAGCCACGTAATAAATATGCGTATAATTGGGTTTCTAAATTAAATTTAGTTCTTATATCATTAATTTTGAAGCCATTTATAAAAAGCTGATAATACATTTCTTTTTCTAGGTATTTATCTATGATTTTTTTATAATCTTGAATAAATTCTTCCATTGTGTAGTTTAATTCTAGTAAATTTATTCTTGAACTAATATAGGTAGGGTATATCTTATCATCTTCTCTCCATAATTTTCTTCCTGTAGGACCTCCTAAGAATTTTTTTATTTCGTCTTTACTATATTTTGCTTTAATTTTATCATACAAGATCATGGGGCCTCCTAGATAAGGTTAGTAATAACTATGGCTCTGAAGTTATTAACATACCTTAATTCATAAATTATTAAATTCAAGATTTTTTTGATTTTTTTACTATCCTTCTCATTTTTTATCTTTTTCAAATATTTCTTTAACAGAGTTTTGTTATCTATATTAATAGTATTAGGTTTATGTTCTTTCAATGTTTGAATTTGTTCCTCAATACCTTGTTTTGTTTTAGATAACTCTAAACTGGTAGAATCAAAGAGCATTTCAGAGACTTTGTTATCCAGATATTTAGTTAACAAGTTTTTTTCCTTAGTTATAATTTTTTTAAGTTCATTTTCATATAGGGTAATTCTTATTTTTGGATTGTTAGGATCATCATCTTCTAAAGTCATTTTTTCCATCTCTTTTTCTAAAATATCAATGACTTGCTCCTCCAACATTGCACCACTATGCCAGTGTACGTGATTTTTGCAATCATATGTGAGATGACCACGCTTATTCCTGCAAGGGTAAGTTCTTTTCCCACACTGGCAGATAACATTATCAAACAGGTAGTAATCTTTATAGTTT
>NZ_JBAHZY010000019.1:0-12122 GCF_037132775.1 Psychrilyobacter sp. | reverse complement strand
AATCCAAACTGGTATTAGGTGTTCTACTAAGATATTCTCTAATTAGCTCTTTTCGTGCTAATTCATCAGGGGATAAATCTTTTCTTCTTTTTCTCATAAAAAAACCTCCAAATTAATGTGATTGTAGTTTACACTAATTTGGAGGTTTACACAAAATATGAGACAGACCCAGGCTTAGCGACTTATATTGTCAGCATCATCTCAAAAGAGTTCGATGAAAAAGGATATAAAGCAATATGCTCTACAATAGCTGATAATATAGGTTCTCAAAGGACACTTGAGAAGAGTGGCTATGAGTGTTATCACAAAATATATACCGTCTCATTTTAAAAATATATCAGTATTAAAAATCAGACAATCAACTTTTTTAGATCTTTCTAATATTGATTACTGAATAAATTAGCAAACTCTTCGGGTAATCCCTGAGAGTCTGTTTTTATCTTTTGTCAATTACAAATAGATCACCAATAAGATCTCTAACTTCCAGATACTTATTAGGTGTTTTTCCTAGATATTTTTTTAAGACACTTATCATATGAGCCTGGTCAAAGAAACCATGATTTAAAGCTAACTCACTCCAGTTTATATTTTCAGTCATATATATGTCCTCAAGGAGCTTATTTAATCTTACTATAAGCTGATATTTTTTTAGAGTTAGCCCTGTATTTTTCTTAAATTTTCTTTCCAGAGTCCTAACACTGATATTATATTTTTCAGCCAGTTCTGATATTTTTTGATCTCTATCCATTTCTTTGGCTGCACTGTATACTATCCTTGCATCTTCATCTGTATAATATATTTCAAACCTTTTTTTTAGATAATCTTCTAATTTTCGAAAATTCCCCTCTGCTAAATCCTCTGTAATTTCACCTGCAAATCTATCTAAGTCTTGATCTACTTCTTTGAGTGGTTCGATAGTATCTATCTTTCCCTCAGGAGTATCTCCCGTGAGGTAATAGTATCCTTGGATAGATAGTTCTACTCCAATTAGGTGAGTGTTTAATCCATAAAAAACTTCACATATATTAGTGATAGGATGAAGTATTTGATTCCCCCTTTCTCCTATCTTTTTTCCTATAATTTCAAAAACGCACTCATCCTCTAAGTGCATTAGGATATGAGTGCTTACCATGGGGAAAAGTTTTGGTATCTTTTCATCCTTTCCAGTTTTTTTAAATATCCAGTATCTGCTCACAAATCTTTTCAGATTATTATCTTCTACTGTAATCACTTTCATAAGTTCTTTTTTATTTGCTTTCATATTTCTCCTTAATTTACTCTTTATTTTAAGTATACTCTATCCCTTCTATCAAAATCAATTTCAATTGTATTTTTGGTTTTGCTTCTACTTTTACGACAATTAGCGATACAGCCATGGGTTTCCACACAATTATATCGGTTTTTTCTGAAAAAAAGAAGGAAATTCTATTTAGAATCTCCTTCTTTTTTCAATTATTTAATTTATCTATCTATTTTTAGATGATTTTTTCTTCCCATAAAACTGCACTCATAGTTTTAGCAATTTTCATAAGATCCATATCGGGATGGATGGTCCCTTCATAGGCAATGGTAATAATAGACATAGTCATAGAAAATTTTACAATTTCATCCATATCCATATCATTCATATATCCAAATCCTAACCCAGCTACAAAGGAATCCCCTGCACCAGTTACATTTTTAACGATTACATTACAAGCTTTAACTTTTTTACTTTCTATTCCGTCGGTATAGTATACTCCTTCAGAATCTAAACTTATAAATACTTTTTTTACACCTAGGTTTAAGAAATATTCTCCGGCTTTCTTTAGATCTTCATCGGTATCTATAGAAAACCCAGTCAAAATTTCAGCTTCATTCTTATTTGGCTTTATTGTATGGAAATATCCGATTAAATGCTTTATTTTATTAGCCTTTTCAGAAGATACTGGATCTAAAATAAATTTAGTTTTACCAATAAACTTTTTTAAAATGTATTCTAAATTCTCGGGATCATCAGCATCTAAGAATGTGTATTCTGCATCTTCAATTAAATGAGATTTAGAATCAATAAAATCTGTATTCATAGCATTGATACTTTCCATATCAGCCACTGCTGAAACCATTTCTCCAAATTGATCCAATATAGCCAAATAACTCGGTGTTCTTCCTCCCTCTAAAATAAGAGAATCTTCCATATCATACCCTATCAACTCTGAATGATCTAACATAGCACGACTCTTTTCATCGTCTCCTAGGATAGAAATAAACTTAGTATTTAAACCAATTCTAGCCATATTTTCTGCGATATTTCTAGAGACACCACCAAAGGTCATCCTTACTTTTCCAGGATTAGAATCTTTCACTCTATATTTTACTCCAATATTACAAATTCTAAATATGTCTACAACTGATGCTCCAAATACCAAGATATATGGTTTATTTTTTTTATACATAAACTACTCCCTACTTCTTTATTTTAAAAAATACTATCTATTTTATCATATTTTCAAAACAATTTAAAGAAGTATAGTATATTGAAGTCTCGTTTTCTATTCCAAAATTTTAATTTTACTTTCTTTATGATTAACAAATCCTTAAAAAACTGGCTTTATTTCTTCCTCTTCATCATATCTTAAATCTACTAGACTAACTTTATTTTTTCCCTCTTCATTCTCTCCACCCCAAGAAAATGAAGTTTCTTTTGGTATAGAAAGATATACATTTTCTGCAGGATTCAATAACTTAGCATCCTTTAGATAGATTGCACCGCTTATAAAATCTAATATTCTTTGGTACAATTTTTTATCTGATGAAGTTAAATTGATATGTAAAATTTTATCTTCTACAATATAATTTACTATTCTTTTAGAATCTTCAAAACTTTTAGGCTTTATAAAAATAATATCGCTCATATTGTCACTCCCTCTTTAATTAAATATTGGAATAATCTCTTCCAACACCTCGATTTTTTCCTTCTTTTCTATATACATCTCATCGGTGACTATAGATTCTTTATTACTTATTTTTTCACGAAGATATTTTACCTCATCTTCACTTTTTTTGACATAAACTAGATCAGACCCGCTTCCCCTAGGGATGACATCCAATAATTTTTTACTCACCAAGGCCATCTCCGGAGCTAACTCATGATTAAAACCTGCAATAGTCGCATATTTTATTCCTTGATGGATGGCTATATCTATTCCCGCCTGAGTCATCCCATCATTTAGTTGATCAGAATCGCCGTTAACTGCTCCACTTATGGTATTTATTGCCGAGCTAATCCCAAAATATTTTATAGCTATTCTGATTGGCCTTACCCAAACCAATTTTTCAAAATTATATAGGTAAAAAGTCCCCTTGACAGAACGAGTATGATAGTAGGGATAGGTCATAAAATCTAACTCATCCAAGTCTGTATACAGGAGACCATCCACCCCTAAGATCTCAGACAACTCGATGGGTCTCAAAAATTGTAACTGTCCTCCATCTGTTACCCCTGCTTCATTTAGGAGTTTATCAGTTTTTTTTAGATCCTGAATATCGTATCCATGATTATTTTGTTCAAAATTATTGTAAACTACCTCTCGAAAGATAAATCCTCCGGCTACATCATTTGTATTATTATTGATAGGTAAAATTGCCAGTTTAGCCGGTGACATTGACGGGATAGCTTTTAATACAAAATCTTGCTTTGGTGTACAACCTATAAATATTAAGAGAATAAATAATAAAAATAACTTATACTTTTTCATATTACTTCATCAACTTTACTATGCCAGGAATGGTGAAAGCTTCCCCTTTATACTCTAAGATAGCTGCATCTTCACCTAAATAATCCACTACCTTTGCTTCTCCTACTTTATTCTCTTCGAATCCTAAGAATTTACCGTTAAATTCGATTTTTTCCCCCTGTTTATAGACACCTAATTTTGTCCCTATCTCCACGTTACTTTTTCGCCCTGCATTGATATAGAGTTTATTTCCAGATACTTTGGCTACATTTGCCATCCAAGGTGTTTTATCCACAGTCTCTATGATATTATCCATAACGTCTATAGCTGCTGCTCTAAAGGCTTCTTGTTCTAGACCTTCATCATATCCGCCTGTACTGCCTACACCTAGAGTTGTCCCGTATTCAACATCTGAGACACCCTCACCTTGGTCAGATAATACTACTTCCCCAGTTCTTACATTTATCATCTTCATGTCAAATGATATCTCGGCTCTTTGAGTCTTAGTCGTAGAGATGACACCTTTACTCCCAGTGGTATTTACAGAATATTTAGTGATTGCACCTGTAATAACATAGTCTGCATCCTGGAATTTTCTCTCAGATGCTAACTGTCCCTGTCCCAGAGTATTAGAAAAATTTATCTCCTGCATCACTTTGGCTAGATCCTCCCTTTCAAGAACAATAAATCTGTTACTTTTTACCAACTCTGTAGTGATAACATCGGTTAAATTATTTCCCAGTCTTCTACTCCCAAATCTAGTTTGGTTTTTAAATTCAGCTATGACAACTTTTCTTTTAGGAGATACTACCCCTTGTACAGAATCATAATTCCTCATACTTTGAATTTTATTATCTTTTCTTACATTAGATGTGCCATTGTTTGAACAAGCTCCTAGTGTTAATGCTAACAGAGCAATTATTAATAATTTTTTCTTCATTATTTACCTCCTAAGCTCATATTTTTAATTATTATATCCAGTATTTCATCTGAAGTTTTACTAGTTTTAAATCCAGCAGCCTTAATATGACCACCGCCACCAAAAAGACCAGCCAAGGCATTTACATCTACATCATATTTAGATCTAAAACTTCCTTTGATATATCCCTTATCTTCTCTAAGAAAAAGAGATATACTTGCATCTTCGTAGGAAAGGAGGAGTTCTACTAGACCACTTGTATCACCTTTATCAGCTCCTAATTCAGTTAGTTCTGCCTCACTAATATAATAGTACACCAACTTTTGACTATCTACAAATTTAAAGTCAGATAAAACTCTACCTCTTAACTTTAATTTTTCCATAGATTTAGTATTGAAAAAATTCTTTATAATTTCGTCTGGTTTCACTCCATATCCCAATAATTCGGAAGCTGTTTTAAAGACCTTTTCAGTAGTGTTTGAATGTTTAAAATTACCAGTATCATTGACTATACCTATATAGAGTGATTCTGCTATTCCATGGTCTAATTCAATTTTTATTTCTTTAAAAAAATCGAACAAAATCTCAGAAGTAGATGAAATATCTCCAACATAGTTATAATCTCCAAATCTGTCATTGCTGATATGGTGATCAATATTTATAACTTTAGTATTTTCTCCCTTTAATTCTCCTACCCTTCCAATTCTGTCAAAGTTACCACTATCAAGACAGATCATAAGGTCAAACTCATATTTCGAATCATAGTTTTCTAATTCTTCAATGAGGATAGAGTGGGTTAAAAATTTTAAATTTTTAGGGATTTTATCCTCTAAAATAAATCTTAGAGTTTTATCTATATAGATCTCATTCCTCTCTTTGGCTTCTTTTCTCAAAGCTTCATTTAATTTATTTAGAGCTAAAAGTAGAGCTAACCCACTCCCTATGGCATCTCCATCAGGGCTGGTATGTCCCGTAATCAATATTCGATTACTTTTTTTTATAACTTCTAATATTTCATTAAACTTATTATTCATCCTTATTCACCTCAATCATGTCTATTCCTTCCAGTAGGAGTCTATCCACTGTCATTCCATTTCCAGGAACAATATTTTTCGTGAAAGTTCCGTCATATATAGTATCTATTCCACAAGACGGACTTTTTTCCTTTAATAGAGCCAGTTTTATATTATTTTCTAATGCTTTTTCCAGAGCTTTAGTGGCTCCGATTTGAAATTCATCGGTGACATCTACACCTTCAATATTTATCACTTTATCATCCTTTCTTTCAGCTGATGGACGAGGAATACTAAGGCCTCCATCTACTTCGGGACAAATTTCTATGAATTCAAATCTATCTTTTAAGAGTTTGGTTACAATATAATTATAACTAGCTGTGCCTTTATATGAAGTTTTTCTGCCCCTTAGACAACTACTGATTAGGAGAGATATCTTTTTCTCTAGTCTGACACTTCTATCGCTATAATCTATGATAGAACGAATATAAGTTTTATCTCTAACCACATCTAAAAGGGGAATTAATACAAAATTACGCTCCTTATATCTAGGATGTGGTATAATCAGATCCTCATTGTTTAACCTGAGGTTTCCATAGGATATAATATCTATATCTAGGGTTCTAGGCCCCCATTTCAATTTTCGCTCCCTCTTTAGCACCAGTTCTATCCTTTGAAGTTCTCTGAGGAGTTCAAAGGGTAGCAACTGGGTTTTAATCTCAACTGCACAATTTAAAAAATCATCTTGCTCTAGATATCCTACTGGATCCGTTGAATAAAACCTTGAGATGGCAGTAACCACAGTTTTTTTTATTTGAGATATGGCAAAAATACCTCCTAAAAGGTAGTAGTATTTATTCCCTATATTAGATCCCATACTGAGATAAACTCTAGTCCATTTCATAGTTTTTTGCCTCTCTACTTATTCCCACTCCTACATAGTCAAAACTTCCGTTTATAGGAGCACCAGGTTTTCTTATCTCTACATCTACCTTTTTTATACTATATTTTACTAGTAAGGTATGGGCTATCATCTCAGCTAAAGCTTCTATCAGTTTAAATTTTTTATTCTTTATGATATCTTCTACATCATAATATACATCTACATAACTTATACTTTCATTCAGATCATCTCTAAGGCCGGCTCTCTGTAATGATTTATATAAGATTACATCAGCATAAAAGTTTTGCCCCAATATATTTTCCTCGGTCAAAGCACCGTGATATCCATATGCCTTTATATTTTTTACTATTATCTTGTCCATTTTTCTCCTCCAAGAGCTTTTTTTAACTATCCATGATTATAAATATCACGTTGCCTAATCTAATGCTTTAAACCCTTCACCTAATACCTCGTAAACCTCTGATATGATCATAAATGCATTTGGATCCACTCTTTTTATAAGAGACTGAAGTTCTCTAATCTCCTTGTTTTTTAAGACAGTCATAATCATTGATTTACTCTCCTCTGTATAGATTCCCTTTGCTGTTAGTGCAGTTCCACCTTTTTTTATATCATTTATTATTATTTCTCTTATAACTTCATAATGATCACTTATGATATAGACCATCTTAGTATATCCTACACCTTCAAAGATCTTATTGATAACTACATTAGTTGTAAACATTGCAATGATTGCATATAATCCCTTTTCTATTCCAAAAACAGCTATTCCGCTGAGTATAACGATCGTATCATTGATCATCATACCATAACCCACTGGTATCTTGGTAATTTTATTAACCACCTGAGCTATAATATCGGTTCCACCGGTACTGCCACCAAATTTTAAAACCAGCCCTAGACCCACTCCTAGTAAAATACCTCCAAAGAGTGGTGCCAATAAAAAATTACTCCCCTTTGTAAAATCTATTACATTATCGAGTCCTATAATCTTTCTGAATAGATCTATATAAAATGACAACATTATGATACCAAACAATGTTTTAGCACCGTATTCTTTCCCAAGAATTCTAACCCCTATTAAAAATAATGGGATATTGATAAACAACATACTAGTCCCAATAGACATGTCTAATGTGTAATATAGTATGGTTGCTATTCCTGTTACCCCACCACTAACTATCTTTGCAGGAACTATAAATAACCCTATTCCAATTGCAGCTATAATAAGTCCTAAATTAATTACAAAATAATCGATAGCCAATGTTTTTACCCTTCTTTTCATTTCTTTTTTCCCTCCTAAATTATATTTTATATAAACTCTTCATGTCTGACCTTACCTTTATATGCTTTTTCAGGATCATAACCATACTTGATAGCTATTAAATTCATGATGGTAGTTTCTACCATCGTAGCTGCATTTCTTCCAGAACTTATATAGAGTTCTGCATGATCTACAGAATGACCTAAAACTTCTACCTCAACACCTCTAAATGTAGAAGTTTTAGTTAAATATTCATCGTTTTTTAATTCTTTCAGTTCTATGATCGCATCCAATCTTTTTTCCTTTCTTACAGACCCTAGTCCATAGAGAGCCTTGATATCTATGATTCCTATTCCTCGAAGTTCCATAAAATAAGGTATCTTATCGGCTTTTCCCACTACCGTTCCACCGGGGTGTTCATGAAACGTCACCTTATCATCTGTAATCAATCTATGTCCCCTATGAATTAATTCTAGAGCTGTCTCACTCTTACCTATCCCACTTCTTCCTGTGAGCAGTACACCGAATCCAAACATCTCAATAAATACTCCATGCATGGTAATTTTAGGAGCAAACTTTTTTTCTAAAAATTGATTTAAATCTGCTGTTAATTGAGTAGAAGTTTGCTCAGAGACCAACATAATCTTATTTTTTTTTCTAGACAAATCAATAAAACTTTTTTCAATATCCTCTGCACCTGCTATGATCATAGCAGGAAAGTCAAAGTCAAAAAATTTGTTTAAATTTTTAGCTTTAACATCATCATCTAGACTCTTTAAAAAATTTAGTTCCCCTTGGGAAAATAGTTGTAAACTTTTAGATCCATTTTTATAGAAGACTTCGTAAAATCCAGAAAGTGCCAAAGCTGGATTATGAAGTGCTGTTTTAGTTATATAAGTTGTTTCTAAAAACTCCTCTCCCGTCATAACTTTTAAATTAAATTCGTCGACTATTTTTTTTACTGTCAAAACATTTTTATTCATCCCATCACCTTTTTTATTTTTTTTGTTAAAAGCGATCATTTTTGCAGTTTCTTCTAAAAAATATTCAGAAGAATTCATCCCAATTTCTTTCAACCTTTCATTTATAGCTGCAGTTTCGATTATTACAGCTAGATTTCTTCCTTTTCGTACAGGAAGAGTCAACTTAGGTATATTAACTCCTAAGATTTTCTCGAATATCTTATCGATTCCCAATCTATCATAGAATTTTTTCTTGTCCCATTTTTCTAAATTAATATATAGGTTTATTTCCATAGTTCTCCTAGTTGCAATAATTCCATAATTATTGGTGATATCTATATTTTCATTACCAGTTCCTAAGAAAAAATGTGTTTTTACATTA
Source organism: Psychrilyobacter sp. (assembly GCF_037132775.1). Lineage (GTDB taxonomy): Bacteria > Fusobacteriota > Fusobacteriia > Fusobacteriales > Fusobacteriaceae > Psychrilyobacter. The sequence continues at coordinate 2,962 of NZ_JBAHZY010000019.1, read as the reverse complement.
CTCTTATCAAATCCATTTTCCCCCAATAGGGTATCGGTTCCAATTTTTTTTATAATTAAATTTTCATCGGTGATATACTTATGTCCCCTTTCAATTAATTCCAAGGTAGTCCCAATTTTTGCATCTTTATAACCACCTATCAAAACTCCTATTCCCAGAATCTCGACTAAAACGTGTTCCTCCAATCGTATTTCAGGTGCTAATTTTCTTTGGAGAAAATATTTTAATTTCCTTATGACAACTGCAGTTTCATTTTGAGTAGTCAAGAGTGGCTTATTATGCTTTATAGCATATTCTATAAAATCAGGATGAATCTCCTTTTCACAGGCTACGATGATGCAAGGAAAATTATAGGAAAAGTATTTTTTCAATCTGTCCTTTCTTACTTCTGAGGAGAGGGACTCTATATACCTCATTTCTTCCGGTCCCAAGATATGTAGCTGCTTGTTGAGTTCATCTCCCTCAATTAAAAAGCCAGTTAATTCTGCTCCTACTCTATGTACTGTAGGAAGTAAAATCTTTCTCTCTAAATCATCCAATCCCCCATAGATTACGGTGAAATCAAAAGCTTTTACTAGTTTTGATAATCTTATAAATTTGTTAATCATAAGTCCCCCTATTGTTTATCGGTGTCATTTGTGACTAATTTTCATCTTTCTTTTGTTTATAGAAATCATCTGGTCTAATCTTTAATTCTATCTTTTTTTCAACTGTTTTTTCATTATTATCTATATTTTGTTTTTTATCTTCTGAAATATTTTTAATTATAAAAAATATTCCAAAAATAACAATCAAAATCAAGATGGTTCTCCAAAATAAAATTTGTTTTTTCCTCATAATTCTACCTCATTTGAATATTTTTTTTGAATTTAGACAACAGATAAAATGAACCACAGATAACTATAACTTTCTTTGTTTTTTTAGCTAGACTAAAAGCTTTTACCAGGTCGTCTTCTACCCTTTGGTTCTTAAAGCTAGACACTAAATCTAACAATTCATTACCTGAGGTTCCCCTATGGAAATCTTCTAACGATGTAAATATTACTTCATTACTAAACTCTGAAATTTCCTCTAATATTCCATGTCTATCTTTATCTTCTAAAATAGAAACCATGACAACTACATCTTCTCTTTTATATTTAGATAAGATGTTTTCTTTTAATCTAAATGCGGCATCTACATTATGAGCTCCATCTAGTATTATGAGGGGATTTTCTTTAGAGTAAATTTCAAATCTTCCTGGCCAGTAAACTTTTGGTACTGCATCCTGTATATTTTTATCCGATACACCTATTTTTTTCAATGTTTCATAGGCTCCTAAAAAATTATTTATTTGATATTTCCCATAAAGAGACAGATTGAATTCCACATTACCTATATAAATTTTAGTTCCAAAATCTTCTGTCAGTTTAAATCTTATATCACTATATTTTTTTATCACATCTACATAGTCTTTGGTTTTTTCCTCAACAGCAGCTATTAATTCTGGCTTAGAGTCAGCAATGACCACAGGGCTATCTTTGATAATTCCACATTTTTCACGGGCTATATCATTCAGATTATCTCCTAAAATATTTACATGATCCATGGATACATTTGTGATTATCGAAATTTCAGGATGACAAACATTGGTTGCATCAAACCTTCCTCCTAAACCGGTCTCTAAAACTACGTATTCACAGCCACAATTTTTGAAATAATCAAACATCATTGCAGTAGTGATTTCAAAGAAGGTGGGATGCAGATCATTGACTTCAATTAAGGTTCTTATTTGTTTGTAGTAAGAACATATTTTCTCATCAGATATTTGTTTCTTATTTACCACAATCCTTTCATTGAATTTTTCAATATGAGGAGAGGTATATTTCCCTACTTTATAACCTGCTTCCAATAAACTGGCTTCTAAAATAGTTGCTGTGGAACCTTTACCATTAGTTCCTGCAATATGTAATATTTTATAGTTATCTTGAGGATTCCCCATTAATTCTAAGATGTTTTTTATATTATCTAGTCCTAATTTTATTCCCATACTAGTAAGAGAATAAAGCTCTTCTAAGGTTTTATCTATATTCATAATTAAACTTCCTTTTTTATTATAAATTATACTCTTTTCATCATTTCTACAATTAAATTTTTAGAGTTTTTAGCTGCTAATTTTACAAATTCACAAAAATCTGTTTTAGCATCATCATTTGCTTTATCTGAGATAGATCTTATTATTACAAATGGAATTTTGAATAGATGACAAACATGGGCTACTGCTGCTCCTTCCATCTCTGTGCATTCACTGTTGAAAGTTTCTCTCAACCATTTGATCTTTTTAGGTTCAGCTACAAATACATCTCCACTTACTATTCTACCTATATAAATATTTTTTTGATCAAATAATTCTAAAGCACTTTTTTCAGCTATTTTAATCAATCTTTTGTCAGATTTAAAGATAGAGGTATCCATTCTAGGGATTTCTCCGTGTTTCATCCCAAAAGCCGTACAATCAAAATCATGCTCTATAAGTTCATTTGAGATAACTATATCTCCTACTTCTATGTTAGGGTTAGTTCCTCCTGCTACTCCTGTAAAAATAAGTTGATCTACTTTAAATCTATCGATTAATAGAGTAGTACTTACAGATGAATTTACCTTTCCTATTCCTCCCTCTACTAGCACAATTTCTTTACCTTCTATAGTCCCCTTGTAGAAGGTAAGATCCAGGATTTTTTCTTCCTCTAAGTTTGAGATCATATTTTTTAATTCTATTATTTCCTCGTGCATAGCACCAATTATTCCTATCATTTTTTATATCCTCCTAAATTATTTATTATATAAAATATGGTGGTCGTGTTTGTCAAACAGTTTATGAAAAAACTTAAGCAATTTTTTGAGTACCAAAATATACCTTAGCAGGTGTTTCATAATCTAAAGAACTATGTCCTCTATCGTTATTATAAAAATTAATATACCT
>NZ_JBAHZY010000041.1:0-16057 GCF_037132775.1 Psychrilyobacter sp. | reverse complement strand
TATGTTAGCTGGTAAATTAGGAATACTTCCATCTGGCGGAGATGCAGTTGGACTTACTGGTATTAAATTAATTATAGCAATTATAGGTAATTTTGTATTAGGTGCACTTATGACCCTTGGAATAGGTCTTTATGCTCCTTGTATGGCACTAGTATATGCTCTTGGGTTAAGCCCATTAGTAGCTTTTCCTATTATGATGGGATCATGCGCATACTTAATGCCGGTAGCTACTGCTAAATTTATCCGGGCAGGAGCCTATCATAGAGGAGCTGCTCTATGGAGTACAATATTTGGATCGGTTGGAGTTGTTGTAGCAGCTTATTTAGTTAAATCGTTACCTATAAGTATTTTAACTTGGATTGTTATAGGAGTTGTTCTTTATACCTCATTAAATTTATTAAAAGATTCTTTTTCATCTAAAAACCAAGAATCTGTTAGCGTTTAATAAAATAGAATTATCTCTATGGATATATAGGTTATAATTTTCTACAAAATAAGCCCATGAAAAGACTCCTTGTCTTTTCATGGGCTTTAAGTTTTTTCAGAACATTATCTTTTAGGAGTTGTAAGAATAACGTGTGTACAAGTGACACCTGTATTTCTTTTCATTGAATTTTTTGATAGATTATGTTAAAATTGTCAGATATAATAAGCGGTAAAGAGGAGATGCACATGAAAAAAAGAATAGTCTTTGATAGAATTGGAGATATGAAATACATCTCTCATTTAGATACTATAAGATTTTTAGAGAGACTCTTTAAGAAAACAGGAATCACCATAAAACATTCAGAAGGGTTTACACCCAGACCGAAGCTGTCCTTTGGAAATCCTGTGTCATTGGGAGATGAAACATATAATGAATTGATGGATGCGGAGATAATCTCGGAACTATCCAATGAACAGATCTTAGAACTTTTAAATTCAAACTCACTTAAGGGGTTTAAATTTCATGAGATCTATGATGTCCCTAAAAAATCCGGAATAGCCAATGATTTTGATATTTTAATCTATGAGATAGAGGGAAATGTGGCGGATATAGATGCTCTAGAAAATTTATTAAATTGCGATGAAATAATAGAGATAAGGGGAAAAAAGGGGAAAACTCAAGAGAGAAATTTAAAAGAGAAAATAGGAGACTTTAAAAGGATTGGCAATAAGATCTTTTTAGAGTTGTATAATATTTCTCCTAAAGGTTTATTTACACTGGCTGAAATAGATAGTAAAGGTCTAAAAATTACAAGAATGGGATATAAAAAAAGTAAATAAAAAATAAAAATATGGAGGGATAAAATATGTTGGATTTAAAGTATATCAGGAATAATATTGAATTTTTAAAGGGAATTTTAAAAAATAGAAATGCTAAGATAGATTTAGATAGATTTGAGCAGTTAGATGAGGAAAGAAGAGAGTTACTATCAAAGGTAGAAATTTTAAAATTTAAAAGAAACAATGCTTCACAAGAGGTAGGAAAATTAAAGAGAGCTGGAGAAGATGCAACTCGTATTATTGAAGAAATGGGTTCAGTAAGCTCTAGTATCAAAGCAATAGACAAAAAATTATCTGTAATCGAGGGAGAGATCAGATATTTCCAAATGACTATTCCAAATATATATCATGAGTCTACACCAGTTGGAAATGATGAGGCTGATAATATTTTAGCTAGAACTTGGGGAGAACCTACAAAGTTTGATTTTGATGTTAAACCTCATTGGGAATTAGGAGAGGAATTAGAAATATTAGACTTCGAAAGAGGAGTAAAATTAGGAGGATCTAGATTTGTTCTATATAGAGGAGCAGGAGCTAGATTAGAGAGAGCATTAATAAACTTCATGTTAGATCTGCATACTGGAGAACATGGATATACAGAGTACCTTACACCGATTTTAGTAAAGCCTGAGATATGTGAAGGGACTGGTCAACTGCCAAAATTTGGTGATGATATGTATAAAACTGAAGATGATATGTATCTGATCTCAACTTCAGAGATAACACTGACAAATATCCATAGAGGGGAAACTTTGGCAGAAGCAGACCTACCTAAATATTATACTGCATTTTCACCTTGTTTCAGAAGGGAAGCAGGATCATATGGTAGAGATATCAAAGGAATAATTAGACTACATCAATTTAATAAAGTTGAGATGGTAAAGTTAGCTCATCCCAATAACTCAAACGATGAATTAGAAAAAATGGTAGTGAATGCAGAGACTGTATTACAAAAATTAGGATTACCATATAGAGTAGTTCAACTTTGTACAGGAGATATCGGTTTTTCAGCTACTAAAACATATGATTTAGAGGTATGGTTACCGTCTGAAAACACATATAGAGAGATCTCATCTTGTTCTAACTGTGGAAATTTCCAAGCTAGAAGAATGGGACTTAGATTTAAACCAGCTCAAGGTGGGAAAAGTGAATTTGTTCATACATTGAATGGATCTGGATTAGCAGTAGGTAGAACTTTATTGGCTATTATGGAAAATTACCAACAAGCAGATGGAAGTTTCTTAATTCCAGAAGTTCTTAAGCCATATATGGGCGGATTAGATGTTGTTAAAAAGTAGTATATTTTCTATACTCCTACTTACCATCCTTACATCGAATATATATATATTAATAATAGTAGCAGGTTTGATGATTTTTTCAAACCTGCTATTTAACAAAAATTTAAAAAATTCCATTAAGAGGATGAAATATGTTTTTTTATTGTATTTCACTACAATATTGTTTCAGTTATTTATGATTCAAGATGGGGAAGTTATTTTTAAAATTTATAATTTTTATATTACCTGGAGGGGAGTTACCCAGGTCGGGATTAATTTTTTGAGGATCTTTGATATACTACTTATTTCGTGGCTAATAAATGCAAAAAATATATTTACTGGGAGATTTCAAAGATATAACGAATTGATAGATACTATTATCGAATTAGTTCCAGAGGTTTTTGTTCTATTTAAGAAAAAAATGAAATTCAAGGCGTTTTTTAGGCATATTTTGAAGCAAATAGAGGGTAAAATATAATCTTTGAAAAGATTGCTTTTATGTATTAAATTTGGTATTATTAATAGTAGAAAACTCAAATAGATAGAGGAGGTCATTATGAGATATAATTATAAAGATTTAGGATTAGTAAACACTAAAGAAATGTTTACTAAAGCAAATAAAGAAGGGTACGCAGTACCTGCATTTAACTTTAACAACATGGAGCAAATGTTAGCAATCGTTGAAGCATGTGCTGAGATGGGATCACCAGTTATATTACAATGTTCAAATGGAGCTAGAAACTATATGGGAAAACCAGTAGTAGCTATGTTAGCTAAAGCTGCTGTTGATGTTGCAAGAGAGATGGGATCAGACATCCCTATCGCTTTGCACTTAGATCACGGTTCATCTTTTGAGCAAGTTAAAGATTGTATCGAATGGGGATTCTCATCAGTAATGATAGATGCATCTCATCATTCATTTGAGAAAAATATTGTGGAATCTAAGAAAGTTGCAGATTATGCACATGGAAAAGATGTAACTGTTGAAGCGGAATTAGGTATATTAGCTGGAATAGAAGATGAAATATCTAACGAAGTACATATTTACACACAACCACATGAAGTAGAAGAATTTGTAGCAAAAGCTGGAGTAGATTCTTTAGCTATCTCAATCGGAACTTCACATGGGGCACATAAATTTAAGCCAGGAGATGATCCTAAGTTAAAATTAGAGATCTTAGCTGAAATTGAGACTAAGATACCTGGATTCCCTATTGTATTACACGGTTCATCATCAGTACCAGCTAAATTTATCTCAATGATAAAAGAATATGGTGGAGAGATCAAAGATGCAATTGGTATCCCTAATGATCAATTAAGAGGAGCTGCAAAATCAGCAGTTGCTAAGATCAATGTTGATACAGATGGTAGATTAGCATTTACTGCTGGTATCAGAGAAGTATTAGCTACTAAACCAGGAGAATTTGATCCTAGAAAATATTTAGCACCTGCTAAAAAGTATATGAAGGAATTCTATATGACTAAAATAACTGATGTATTCGGTTCTGAAGGTGCTTACAAGAAAGCAACTAAGTAATTAAATTTAAAAGGAGATAGCAGTGCTATCTCCTTTTTTGTTTACAATTTTTCTGCCTTATACCTATGATTTATAGATTTCTTTTTTTTTCTTCCTGCGTAGATATAAAAAATAATGTTTTTACAGAGTTAGGGGGGGAATCTTTTTTAGCAGCCCTATTAAGAATAAATAAAAGGAAGGAATTAAAGCTGTGCAGGTTGACAGAAATATGAGATTAGCCTATCATGGATATACATATTAATTTTATAAGGGTGGGAAAAAATGATGATATTATATTTTGGTATTGGACTGTTAGCAACAATTTTTGGATCATTGGTTGGATTAGGCGGAGGAGTGGTTATAAAGCCAATTTTAGACGCTATAGGAACTTATGATCTGACTACCATTGGGATACTCTCCTCCTTTACAGTCTTCTCTATGGCTGTTGTGTCTACAGGAAAACAGATGAAGAAAGGGTTTAAAGTGGAAAAAAAAATGCTGGTAATAACAGCAGGATCAATATTAGGAGGAGTAATTGGTAATTTATTATTTGGTATTTTTTTAAAAAGTTTAAATAATGAAGGTTTTGCAACAGCGATTCAAGGATTTATATTAGCAGAGCTTTTAATATTGGTTTTATTTAAAGAAAAGTTTCCAAAATATCATTTGAAAAATTATCTGCTATTGTTTTTAATAGGGATGATGCTTGGAACTATAGCATCTTTTCTAGGGATAGGAGGAGGACCCATAAATGTAATGGTACTGGTTTTGCTTATGAATATGGATATTAAAAAAGCAGCTGTAACTTCAATATTAATAATTTTATTGTCTCAGTTTGCAAAATTAATTTTGATTTTTTTAGGAGTCGGGTTTGATAGATATGATCTATCTATGCTCTATGTAATGATTCCAGGGGGTATTTTAGGAGGGTTTATTGGAGCTCATTTTAATCATAAGTTGAGACATGAAACAATTCATAAAATATTTAATACTACTATAATAGCCCTGGTAGTTTTAAACTTTTATAATGTGATAAATAGTTTAGTATAGAAAAAAGATGACTCCTATAGAATGTAGGAATCATCTTTTATTAGTATATAAATCCTACCTTTTTTAGGATTTATAATTTAAATAATAAGTCTTCATAAGTTGGGAATGGCCACATCTTGTGTTCTACAACTCTTTCTAAATTATCCCCATGAGTTCTTAATTCTTTCATAAGAGGTAAAAGTTCATCTTTAGTAAAATGAACACTTATGGTGATGTCTTTTAAATTATTCAATTCCTCTAATTTCTCTTCAAGTTTTTTAGCTGATTTATACAAACCTGCATTATTTTTTAAAATATAAGTCAGAAGTTCTTCCTGAGTTACTGTAAATACTTGTCCTAATATTTTAGAAGAATTTTTAATTATTTTAGCCAGCTCTAGAGCATATCTATTTGATGCCGGATAGATATCTTGGATAGCCATCTTAATCATCACAGTTGATTCTGTCACTATTTGAGTAGAATAATTTTCAGCATATATATTGTATCTGGAGATTAATTCTCCTTCGGATAACACTCCGTGTCTTGCAAATAATTCAACTGTTTCAGGAGCAATATAAGCTTCTAGTACATCTGTTGTAGATTTTAAATTAGGCAAGCCTCTTTTTTTAGCTTCTTGCACCCACTCTTCTCCATAACCATTTCCAGAGAAAATTATTCTTTTGTGTTCTTTATATGTTCTAGATACTAATTTTTGAATTCCCTTAGTCTTATCTTCTACTCCTTCTAATTCATCGGCAAACTCTTTTAATACATCAGCCATGATTGTATTTAACATAACGTTGGGAGTAGAGGTGCTTTGACTGGATCCAGGCATTCTAAATTCAAATTTATTTCCAGTAAAAGCAAATGGAGATGTTCTATTTCTATCGGTGATATCCATAGGTATTTTAGGTAAAGAATCTACACCGATCTCTAATTTATTTTTAGTTTTTACAGTTTCGTCTGTAATTTTAAAGATACTCTCTAATTCATCTCCTAAAAAGATTGAGATAATAGCCGGTGGAGCTTCATGTCCTCCTAATCTGTTGTCATTGGATGCACTTGCAGTAGAAAGTCTGAGTAGCGGAGCATATTTATCTACGGCCTTTATAACAGCAGCAATAAAAATTAAAAATTGTGCATTTTCTTTAGGATTTTTCCCCGGATCAAATAAGTTTATTCCATCATCGGTAGCTAGGGACCAGTTATTATGTTTACCGGATCCATTTATATTTGCAAATGGTTTTTCATGTAATAATGCTACTAAATCATGTCTGCTGGCCATTTTATTTATAGTATCCATCACAAGTTGATTTTGGTCTGTAGCTACATTTGTAGTGCTGTAAATAGGTGCGAGCTCAAATTGGTTAGGAGCTACTTCATTATGTTTAGTCTTAGAAGGAATCCCCAATCTCCATAATTCGAAGTCCAATCCCCTCATGAAGGCAGCTACTCTTTCCTCTATGGTTCCGTAATAATGACTTCTAAGCTCCTGGGATTTGGCAGGTTTTGCTCCAAATAATGTTCTGCCGGTATGAGCCAGATCTAATCTTTTGTTAAACAGGTTTTTTTCGACTAAAAAATATTCCTGCTCTACTCCTAAACATGTAGTGATATACTGGGAAGTATTGTTCCCTAAAATCTTTAAGATTCTAAGAGCCTGTTTTTCAATGGCATTCATAGATCTTAGCAGAGGTACTTTTTTATCCAATGCCTCTCCTGTATAGGCAACAAAAGCAGTGGGAATATATAGTGTAATCCCAGTATTATCATCCTTTAAAAAGGCAGGTGAGGTAGTATCCCAGGCAGTATATCCACGGGCTTCAAAGGTAGATCTCAGTCCGCCGCTTGGAAATGAAGATGCATCTGATTCTCCCTTAATTAATTCTTTTCCTGAAAATTCCATTATGATTTGCCCGTCTCCGATAGGAGATACAAAAGAATCATGTTTTTCTGCAGTCAGTCCATTCAATGGTTGGAACCAATGAGTATAATGAGTAGCTCCTTTTTCTATTGCCCAATCTTTCATGGCATTGGCCACTACCTCAGCAATGGAAAGAGTCAGTTCTCTTCTACCATTTTGTACCTGCAAAAACTCTTTGAATACACTCTTTGGGACACGTTGTCTTAAGGTAGTTTTGTCAAAGCAATAATCTCCATAAATTTCAGGTAAACTTTTAGTTTCATTAATATTTTTTTCCATTTTGACCTCCTAAGTTGTTTAAATGTTCGTTGTGATTAATTTATAAAAAAACAAGACATGTTTTATTAAAGCGAAAAACAAGCCTCGGATGATAGCGGCATAAAATTCACTTACAGTGGTTAATTTGTGGTAAACCCTAGAAACTCCCAACCATAATTATGGGGATATATAAGTTTTTATATAAATTTTAAAAAAGGGGGACAGTGACACGAAGTCACTATCCCCTATAAGAAACGGCTTTTAGTTTTTTAGATACTAAGCCCATTTTTGAGGCAAAGCTAAATATGAACCTGTTTAATTTATGAATTTTTTTTAAAATCATCTGCTTACCTCCAATTTTTTTATTATGCGTACCAAGTATTTAGAGTAGTATAACAAATTTTTGGTAAAAAATCAATTTTTTTTTGTAAACCTGCAATAGTGAGGTATACTCCTAATATACAATAAACTTAAGAAACAAAGGGGTTAGCTATGAACTATGAGGAAGAAAATAAGAAAATAGAATTTGATGTTCATATTTTTCATGAAGGGAACCATTTTGAGGCATACTCTTTATTGGGAGCACATATAAATGATTGTGGTGTATGTTTTAGAGTTTGGGCTCCCAATGCTAAAGAGCTTTTTGTAATGGGAGATTTTAATAATTGGAATCAAAATAGTCATAGGATGAAAAAAAATAATGATTTTTGGATCCTTCAAATTGACGGGATAAAAAAAGGGGATAAGTACAAATATGTTGTTGAAACATGGAGTGATAAAAAACTTGTGAAATCAGATCCTTACGCATTATATTCAGAGCTAAGACCAAATACAGCTTCAATAGTATGGGATTTAGAAAATTATTCTTGGAATGATCAGAGGTGGAAGGAAAATAAAAAATCCTATCAGCCATATAAAAACCCAATGAATATATATGAAGTTCACTTGGGATCTTGGAAAAAACCCCAGGGAAGAGAAAACTTTCAAACTTATAGAGAACTAGTGGAAGAACTACCTAAATATGTTTCTGAAATGGGTTATACTCATGTAGAACTTATGCCTATATCGGAATATCCATTGGATGATTCTTGGGGATACCAGAGTACTGGATATTTTTCAGTGACCAGCAGACATGGGATACCTGAAGATTTTAAGTACTTAATAGATGAGTTCCATAGATATGGGATAGGAGTTATTTTAGACTGGGTACCAGGACATTTTTGTAAAGATGCCCATGGGTTATATAGATTTGACGGTACCACAACATATGAGTATAAAAATTCTACCTTAGGAGAAAATGAACAGTGGGGAACGTGTAACTTTGATCTATCCAAATTAGAGATTCACAGCTTTTTAATATCCAATGCTATGTTTTGGATGAAGGAGTATCATATAGATGGTCTTAGGGTAGATGCTGTATCTAATATGTTGTATTTAGACTTTTGTAAGGAGCCTAGTCCTGAGTTGAAAAATAAAGATGGTGGAAATCAAAATCTGTGGGCAATTGATTTTATGCAAAGATTGAATACGACGATATTTAAAAAGTTTCCAAATACACTTATGATAGCAGAAGAGTCTACATCTCGGCCAAATATAACTAAAGGCAAGAAAGAAAATGGATTGGGCTTTAACTATAAATGGAATATGGGATGGATGAATGATATTTTGAAATATATGGAGTTAGATCCCATCAATAGAAAATTTAACCATAATTTAATGACATTCTCCATAGTTTATGCTTTTTCAGAAAATTATGTTCTGCCTTTTTCCCATGATGAAGTAGTCCATGGGAAAAAATCTCTTATAGAAAAATTTCCAGGTTACTCTGTGGACAAATTTGCAAGTCTGAGACTTCTTTTGGGATATATGATGGCACACCCTGGAAAAAAACTTCTTTTTATGGGGGGAGAGATCGGGCAGTTTTTAGAATGGAGATTTTATGAATCTATAGAATGGCAGTTATTGGAGCTTCAAAAACACAGAGAGACACAAGAATTTGTTAAAGATTTAAACTTTTTTTATAGGAAAGAAAAATCATTTTGGGAAATTGATCATTCGTATGAAGGATTTCACTGGTTAGAAGCGAATAATAATGATTGTGGTATAGTTTCTTTTATGAGAAAGAGTGAGGATAGGGATGATTTTGTAATAGCAGTATATAATTTTACGCCTGTTCATTATTCCAAACATAAGATGGGAGTGCCTAGATTTGTTGACTATGAAGAGGTATTAAATAGTGATACTTATAAATATGGAGGAGAAGGTAGAGTGAATTTAGAAATGTTGAAACCCAGATGGGGCGGTGTGGATAAAGAACTTTGCCATATAGAGGTAAATATAGCTCCTCTTTCGGTAATCTATCTAAAACCAAAATTTTAAAAAGAACAAATTTTAATAGGCCAGTAATTAAAAAGCATTAGATTCCCTTAGTAAAATATAGGGGAATTGTGATAAGATGTCTGAAAAGTTACACATTCATATGGGGGTGAGTTTAAATGAGAAAAAAAGAGATGATAGCTATGCTTTTAGCAGGGGGGCAAGGAAGTCGATTGGTGCCTTTAACTTCAGACGTAGCGAAACCAGCAGTTGATTTTGGTGGTAAATATAAAATTATAGATTTTCCATTGAGTAATTGTACAAATTCAGGAATAGATACTGTGGGAATACTTACCCAGTATAGACCATTTTTATTAAATACACATATAGGGACAGGTTCAGCCTGGGATCTGAATAGTATGCATGGGGGGACAGCAATCCTCCCGCCATATACAACTGAAGAGGGAGGAGCCTGGTATAAAGGAACAGCTAATGCAATCTACCAAAATATCCAGTATATAGACAGATATGATCCAGATCATGTACTTATCTTATCTGGGGATCATATCTATAAAATGGATTATAATAAGATGCTAAGAGAACATAAAAAACAAGGAGCAGATGTAACAATTGCTGCCTTAACCGTGACCTTAGAAGAAGCTACAAGATTTGGGATAATGAATGTCAGAGATAACAACATAATATATGAATTTGAAGAAAAACCAGAAAAACCAAAGAGTAATTTAGCCTCTATGGGGATCTATATCTTTAAATGGTCGAAATTAAAAAAATATTTAATTGAAGATGAAAAAAATAAAGATTCAGCAAACGATTTTGGGATGAATATACTGCCTAAGATGTTAGATGACGGGCTGAAAATGGTTACCCATCCATTTAAAGGCTATTGGAAAGACGTAGGAACGATCAATAGTTTATGGGAAGCTAATATGGATCTATTGGATGAAAATAATAGTTTAAATTTACATACAAATGATTGGAAGATATATACATCGGGAGAACCAAAAGGCGCTGCGTATTTTGGTGGAAATGCCAATATAGAAAATTCTATGGTAGTAGATGGATGTGAAGTCTATGGTTCTATAAAGAATACTGTATTATTTCCTGGAGTAATTATTGAAGAGGGAGCTATAGTTAAAAATTCAGTGTTATTTCCAAATGTAAAAATAGGAAGGGGAGTAACCTTGGATAGAGTTATAGTAGGAGAAAATACAAATGTTCTGTCTGGAACCCATGCTGGAGATACTACAATAAAGGTTATACCACAAAATAAAACTATAAAATAAATTTGGAGGAAGATTATGGCAAAATCATATATGGGATTAATACTGGCTGCTCAAGACACTAATGAAATAAGGGGACTTACAAAATATAGACCAATTGCATCTATTCCATTTGCAGGAAGGTATAGAATAATTGATTTTTCCCTAACAAACCTGACTAGAGTTGGAATTTCAAATGTAGGAATAGTAGTTCCACATAATAATGTAAGATCACTCCGAGATCATATAAGAGGAGGGCAGTTTTGGGATTTGAACAGAAAAAATGGGGGAATATTTTTGATGCATCCTAGCATTGATCTTGAAATTGGAAAATCAAATGTAAAAAACTTTAGATCTAACTTAGAATATTTACGTAGGAGTACGGAAAATCATGTTGTGCTGTGTTCATCTCATTTAGTGGCTAATATTGATTTACGACCTATTAAAGATTCCCATGAAAAATCAGGAAAAGATCTCACTCTAGTATATAAAAAAATAGATAAGGATATAAAGGCGTACAGGGGATCTACAAGTGTAATATTCAATGAAAATAAAGAAGTGGAAAAATTTGGAGTGGTCGTGGATTCTCAAGAGGAAACAAATGTATCTTTGGAGATAAAAATTATAAGAAAAGATCTCCTAATAGACCTTCTCATGAGTGGGGTACAGAGTGGCCTTGTAGGAGATTTAAATAAATTTATTGAATTCAGTACCCATAAAATTTCCACCAATCTATACGAGTTTACTGGATATACTAAATTTATTGATTCTACAAAAAATTACTTTAAAGCAAATAAAGATATATTAAAAAAAGAAATCAGAGAGGAACTTCTCCTAGGGAATGGAGGAATATCCACAAAAATTAACGACACTCCCCCAGCTATCTATAAATCTTATTCTAAGGTATCTAATTCTCTTATAGCTAATGGTTGTATTGTAAGGGGATCAGTAAAAGATAGTATCATAGGAAGAAGAGTAGTTATAAAAAAGGGTGCGACTATAGAAAACAGCATAATTTTACAGTCTTGTGTAATTGAAGAGGGAGTGGAGATAAAAAATGTTATTTTAGATAAAAATGTAACAATTAACAGATATCAAAAAGTGATTGGGTCGGAAGAATTTCCATTGGTAATAGAAAAAAAATCAATTTTAGACTTATAATATAATTTTTGCTGGCTCTAATGAGCCAGCATTTTAAGAAAAAAGGAGAACATTATGAAAATATTATTTGTAAGTAGTGAGGCATATCCCTTTGCTAAAAGTGGAGGGCTAGGAGATGTTGCATATTCCCTTCCTAAAGCCCTTGTAAAAACCATAGATATCAGGGTAATTATGCCTAAATACACAAGTATCCATGATAAATATCGTAGCGGGATGAAATTAATCTCTAAGTTTACAACTAATGTATCTTGGAGGGAAAAATATGTAGGTCTTTATAAAATGAAATATGATAAGATCCCATTTTATTTTATAGATAATGAAGGTTATTTTAACCGTCCAAATGCTTATGGGTATTTTGATGACGGTGAACGTTTTGCATATTTTTCCAGAGCAGTAATAGATGCCATTGAACATATGGACTTTATACCTGATATTATCCATTGCAATGACTGGCAGTCAGCTTTAATTCCTGTATTTTTAAAAGCATTTTATGGGGAAAAATATAAAGATATAAAGGTGATATATACTATACATAATCTTAAATTTCAAGGGGTATATAGTAAGAACACACTCCATGATATCCTAGGTCTAAGTGATTATTATTTTGATGAGGAAAGACTCAAGTTTAATGATGCCATCTCCTATATGAAGGGTGGAATTAATTTTTCTGACTATATAACCACAGTAAGTGATACATATGCCAATGAGATAAAATATCCTTTTTTTGGTGAAGGTCTCCATGGTCTGTTTAAAAAGCTTGATTATAAAGTTACAGGGATAGTAAATGGTATAGATTATGATACTTTTAATCCTAGAAAAGATAAGGAGCTTCACACTAAATATGGTATCTCTACAAGGTCAAAGAAAATAAATAATAAATTAGCTCTGCAGAGAGAGCTAGGGTTAGTGGAGAGTGAGAGTATACCAATTATTGGAATTGTAACACGGCTTACTGGACAAAAAGGTTTGGATTTAATAGCACACGTATTGGAAGAATTATTGGTTTTAGATATACAATTGGTTGTTTTAGGAACTGGAGATCTTCAATTTGAAGACCTATTTAGATATTATGCGCATCTATATCCATCTAAATTATCAGCTAATATTACCTTTGACAGTGTGTTGGCTAAAAAAATATATGCTGGATCAGATATATTCTTAATGCCATCACTATTTGAACCGTGTGGATTGTCTCAATTGATTTCTATGAGATATGGTACCATTCCTGTTGTCAGAGAAACAGGTGGGTTGAAGGATACCGTTATCCCATATAATGAATTTGATGGGACAGGAACAGGTTTTGGGTTTAAAAATTATAACGCCCATGAACTGCTTGAAACTTTAAAATATGCTTTAAAAGTTTATGAAAAGAAGGAAATATGGGATAAATTGGTTAAAAATGCCATGGAAAGAAAGAGCAGCTGGTCAAATGCAGCTAAGGAATATAAGAAGATATATAAGGCATTGATAAATAAAAAATAAAAAGAGGATAGGAGGGATATATGAATATTACAAAGGAAAAGATCCTATCTGATTTGAAAAATGTGGCTATGATAATGTTTACAAAGGAATTTGTAGATACATCCAAGGAAGATCAGTATAAGGTGTTTGCAACAGTTATAAAGGCATATCTTTCAGAGAACTGGCTAAAAGAAAATGAAAATTATAGAATTGGGAAGGAAAAACAGGTATATTATTTTTCCTTAGAATTCTTATTAGGTAAGATGATGTATACTAATATCATTAATTTGGGTTTAGAAGATATATGCATGGAAGCTATGAAAGAGCTAAATTTAGATTTTAAGGAATTTGAAAAATTTGATGCTGAACCAGGGCTTGGAAATGGTGGTTTGGGAAGGTTAGCTGCTTGTTTTTTAGATTCTATGGCGTCTATAGGGATTCCAGGACATGGATGCGGCATAAGGTATGACTATGGTCTGTTTGAACAAAAAATAGTCAATGGGGAACAGATAGAGGGGCCTGATAATTGGTTGAAAAATGGATTTGTTTGGGAGACTAAAAAAAGTCACCAATCTAAAAGGATAAAATTTTATGGGGATGTAACTTTAAAAGAGGTAGGAGGATATCTAACTCCTATTCATACTGGGTATGAAACAGTATTAGCGGTTCCCTATGATGTACCTATTGTAGGATATAAGAATAAAGTTGTGAATAATTTGAGATTATGGAAAGCTCAAATAGAAGGAAATGATTTCGATTTTAATTCTTTTAGTTATGGTACTTTTTCAGAATTAGATGAAAAGAAAAGAAAGGCTGAAGCTATCTCAAAATTGTTGTATCCAGATGACACCACTGAAAGTGGTAGATTACTAAGGTTGAAGCAAGAGTATTTTTTTGTCAGTGCTGGATTACAGAGTATAGTGGATTATAACTCTAAGAAGGGTATTGCACCAAATGAATTTCCTAAGACCTTTAGTATTCAAATAAATGATACCCATCCTGCTTTTTGTATTGCAGAGTTTATGAGGATTTTAATTGATGAAAAAAAAATATATTGGGATGAAGCTTGGGAGATAACAAAGAAAGTTATGTCCTATACCAATCATACAATTTTGACTGAAGCTATGGAAAAATGGGAGATAGATAAGGTTCAAAAATTAATTCCTAGGGTATATATGATTATTGAAGAAATTAACAGAAGATTTTGCGATAAGGTTTATCAAAAATATGATGATTGGGATAAAGTTATGGACGTTGCGATTATTAAAGATCGAGCAATAAATATGACCCATTTAGCCGTTGTAGGAAGTCACTCTATAAATGGGGTATCAAAGTTACACACAGAGATTTTAACAAAGAAAGTACTAAAAAATTTCTATGAATTATATCCGGAGAGATTTAATAATAAAACTAATGGAATAACTCATAGGAGATGGCTGTTAAGATCAAATAAACCATTGACAACATTGATAGACGAAGCAATTGGAAGTGATTGGAAAAATGATCCGATTCTTTTGGAAAAGTTAGCTGGATTTTCAGAAAATAGGGAGTTTTGTAAGAAGGTAGAGGGAATAAAATTAGAAAACAAAAAAAGATTAGCTGAACTTATATGGGAAGAAACTGGAATAGAAGTAGATGTCAATTCTATCTTTGATACTCATGTAAAAAGGCTCCATGGATATAAAAGACAGCTTATGAATATCTTACATATAATATACCTATACAGAGAAATACTTGAGAATAAAGAATTTACAATGCACCCTAAGACATTTATCTTTTCAGCCAAAGCAGCTCCTGGTTATTATTTGGCTAAAAGGATTATAAAATTGATCAACTCTGTAGGAAAGTTGATAAATGATGATGAGAGGGTCAATAAATTTATAAAAGTGGTATTCATACCAAATTATAGTGTGAGTAAAGCTCAGATAATAATCCCTGGAAGTGATCTAAGTGAACAAATATCTACTGCTGGAATGGAAGCTAGTGGGACTTCAAATATGAAATTTATGATGAATGGAGCTTTGACTATAGGAACCTTAGACGGAGCTAATATCGAGATAAAAGAGGCTGTAGGAGAGGAAAATATATTTATTTTTGGATTGAAATATGAGGAATTAAAAGAGATAGAGAAAAAACAATCTTATAATCCAATAAAATTTTTAAAAGAAAATCCTAAAATAAAAAAAGTTGTAGAGATGCTAAGAGATGGAACCTTCGGAGGAGACTTTTCAAGTATATACAGTTACCTAATAGACGGTGACAGGTATTATGTTCTAAAGGATTTCAACTCCTACTCAGAAACTCATAAAAAGATAGATGGTATTTACCGTGATCGTGATAGATGGAACTCCATGGTAGTTAAAAATATTGCAAAATCTGGGAATTTTTCTAGTGATAATACCGTAAGAAAATATGAAAAAGAGATATGGGGGGGCTGTTGCAAGTTTTGTGTAAACTCTAAAAATTAATGTAAAACTTTTATAAAAAGAGGAGTAATAATTCTTTAATTATTGCTTCTCGTTTTTAATATATTAGAACTTTATTTTTTGTATGTCAATAGCAGAGCCTA
>NZ_JBAHZY010000038.1:0-6252 GCF_037132775.1 Psychrilyobacter sp. | reverse complement strand
AAAAAGGTATATTAATTTTTATAATAACGATAGAGGACATAGTTCTTTAGATTATGAAACACCTGCTAAGGTATATTTTGGTACTCAAAAAATTGCTTAAGTTTTTTCATAAACTGTTTGACAAACACGACCACCATAGAGTGTCAATGGAATCTTTAACTATAATGTTAACTGAAAAATGTAATTGTAATTGCAGTTATTGCTATCAAGATGTTTTTAGAAGAAAAAATAACTTTGAAAAAAAAAATGATTGGGGAAATGAAAATTTAGATTATTTGATAGAGGTCTTAAAAAAAATTTCTATACTACATTTTTTTGGAGGAGAGCCATTACTTAAAGAAGATATTATTTTTAAAATAGACAGATTACTCGAAGAGAATAAAATAAAGAAACCGGTATATGTATTTTCTACTAATTTAACTCTATTATCTAAAAAATTTAAAATTTTTTTAAAAAAACTAAAAGATGAGGGACATAAATTTAAATTTATAACAAGTATTGATGGTCCTAAATATATTCACGATAAAAATCGAAAATTAGTTTCAAACAGTTCTAGTTATGATTTGATAAAACATAATTATAATTATTTAATTTCAAATAATTATACAATTGACAGTATAGTATCCATCTATAATCAAGAGCATCTAAAAAATAAAATTTCAATTTTAGATACAATTATTTATATTTCAGAAAATTTTGAACAAACTGAAAATATTCAAATAAACTGTGAATATTTTGTGGATCATTTAAAAATGGATAAAAAAGAGTTTAGAAAAAAATATTTAAGAACCCTTTTACTAATTTTTAAACAATTTCAAGAAAAGAAAATAGAAGTAGAGAAATGTTCAAAATTTATTAAAAGTATACTTGAAGAAATTATATATTCTTTAAAAATGACCTCAAATCAAGAATATTTGTGTGTAAGTAAGTTATCACGGAAAACTATATTTCCAAATGGAAATATATATACTTGTCCAGAAGAATATTATTTAAAGGTTGAACCAGAGATTAATTTATTTGAAATAAATGGGGATAAGAAAATATCATTTAAACAAAATGAACAGAATTCAAAGTTTTTTTACGGTGAATTAGAATGTACGAAATGTAAGTATAACACAATATGCCACTTTTGCCCTTTAGAGATAAATACTTTAGAAGAATGCAAGTATAAACAGAAATATTATTTTCTTATATTTAGTAGTTTGAAAAAAATTTTTAAAGATGAAGAAACTTTTTTATTTTTTAAAAATATTATAAAAATTAACGCGAAAGATTTAAAATATTTATATTTGTATTTATTAAAAAATTAGGAGTACTTATGACAGAAAATTATGTTGAAAATTATATGAAATATTATGTAAATAAATATTATCAATTAAAGCAAAAGTCAAGAACTGAAAAAAATTATTGTCAAATATATGTAACAGAAAACTGTTCAGAAAATTGTGCACATTGTTATTTAAAATTTAATAAAAAAAATGAACTTTCTGCTAATGAAATAATCAAGACATTAGAAAAATTTATAAAAAAATCAGAATCAGATAATAAAATTCCAGTTTTAGATTTAATTGGAGGAGACCCTCTATCAAAAAAAGGTATAAAAGATATTTTAAAATTTTTAGGTGACAAGAATATAAATTATGGAATAAAAGGCAACCCTCATTTAGTGGATATGTATAAAAAAGATCTTGTAAAATATAAAATAAAAAGATATCAATTGAGTATTGATGGAATAGAAAGCACTCATGATTTTTTAAGAAGTAAAGGTAGCTTTAAAAAAACTATACATGCCATAAGAATTTTGAATGAATTAAATATTCCCGTTTTCATAAAATACACAGTGACAAATAGAAATTCAAAAGAAATTGCTCCTTTACTTTTATATCTTTTAGAAAAAAAATTAAAAATAACAGGATTTTCAACTGGGAGATATTATGAGGAAAAATTAGATAACACTTTTTCAAATAAAGAAATGAAAGATTTTTTTGATACATCAATGGAAGCTTATTTAAAATTATATCGTTTTCAATTAGAACAAAAAAAAATTAATATAAATATAGTCTTTAAAGAGCATTTATGGTATCCATATCTTTATAATAAAAAGTATATTTTAGAGAGTGAACATATAAAACAGTTAAAAACACCCTTTTCACTTTGTTGTTCAGTATTATCAATGAATACACATATAATTGAGTGTGATGGAAAAATTTATCCTTGTGCAAAAATTAAGGGTGTTGAATTTAAAAACTTTTATAAAGAATTAAAAGAATATCAAGATTCCTTAAAAAATAATAGTTGCTTTAATTGTGTTTTTAAAAACGTATGTTTAGGGTGCCCTGCTTTCCATAAAAAAAATCCAAATGGTTTAGTCATAGATAATGCTTGTTTTCTATATAAATCAGAGTAATTTAAAGAGGAGATATTTATGAATGATTTTTCAATAGAAAAAAATAAATATATTTTTTTCCCAGGATTATTAATAACTATATTAGGGAATGTAATTTTTTCATTTGCGACAGGATTATTTTTATTAGAAATTACTGGGGAAAGTTCTTTTTTTGCAATAAATATTATTTTTGCAACTCTTCCTTTAGCAATAGCTGCACCATTTTTAGGAAAGATAATTGATTTATTACCTAAAAAAAAAATAATTATAGTAGGAGATTTTTTTAATGCGATATTAATGCTTTTTATATTTATTTTGTGGAATAAGGTAAATAATATTTATTTAATATATTTTGGTAGTTTTTTAAGTAGTTTTTTAAGTTTTTTTGTATTTTTAGCTTATGATGCAGGGAAACCTCAATTATTTCCTAAAGAGTGGTTGATGAAAGCTAATTCTTTTTCATCAATAATAGATTCAAGTTGTAGAGTGTTAGGACCTTTAATGGGTGGGATTGTTTATGCCATTGTAGACATTAGATACTTTATATTATTAAATTCAATTTCATTTTTTATCTCAATGCTTTTAGAATGTTTTTTGAGCTTTTCAGAAAAAAAAGAAAAAAAGAAAAAACATACTAAAAAATGGGAAGGTTATTATTTTATAAAGAATTCGAAGTATTTGAAAAAAATTATTTTAATGGGTATTATGTTTAATATAGGTTATGGTTTTTCAATATTGATTCCTATTCCATATTTGGTAAATAATGTTTTTAATTTGAGTAAAGAAAGTTATGGAGTAATTCAGGGATTTTCTCCTTTTGGAATAATAATTGGTGCAATAATTATAAATAGATTTAATAAAAAACTAGAAATCAAATTTTTTATTAAATTGTTTTATTTTTTAACAGGTGTAAGTTTAATATTTTTGATTCCCATAATTTTTAATTTGTCCGATATAGTTATAGTTATTATATATAGTTTAGGGATGTTTTTATTAGGAATTACAATATCTTTTATAGACATTCCTTTATTTACATTCTTACAAAATAATTCTCCTGAAAATTTAAGAGGGGAGATTATAGGGCTGTTTATAAGCTTTATAAAAGTAACGTTACCTTTTACATTATTTCTATCTGGAAAAATAGTTGACCAATTTTCCCCAGATATTAGTATTATATTAGGGATTTTAATTTATTTTTTAACTGGATCATTTCTTGGTTATTCTTACAATAATAAAGCTATTTTAAAATCTATTAAAAAATGAAAAACAAAAAATTTATTTTTGATGCGATATTTTACTAACCTCTTTAATGAAAGTTCCAGAATAAACATTTTGGAACTTTCAGAATAGAACTCAATAAAATAAGGGCTTAAAAGCCCTTATTTTTATACTGTCTATTTTTTTAGTCTTTTCTCAGTTTTTGTTTGCGAATTTATTCTATATCTGTCCGCGTTAATTGTTTGATTTAGCTAGTATGACACTCTCTAGAGCAAAAATAACATCCATTCGATTTTGAAAACATTTCTTTAGCTTTTTTCACTGCGTCCTTACAAGAATCAAAATAGCCAAGATATTCTCTATTTTCTGAAAGAGGTAAATATTGACATTCTCCTGTATGAACCTCATGATCTCCATTTGATTGTGCTTTTTTATTAACATAATAATGTTTATGCATTTCTTCCTCCTAATAACTTATTTTTTATTAATATTATTCTCAGAACTATCATCTGGATTAGCTCTTACATATTTTTCTCCGTTTCTTTCATAAATTGAGTGGTCAGAGTGTTTTCCATTTTCAACTTCGTTTACAAGAGTTTCTCTAGAAACTTCTCCTCTCCCTTGTATTGTGTAATTCTCATTTTGTCCGTTTTCTCCATCATGATTCCCACGAATTTTTTTTGCCATCTATTCTCATCTCCTAATTATATTAAAATAAACAGTACAACTATCTATTACTGTATTTTTATAGAGAAGTAAATAAAAAATAAATTGGTTGCATTCAGAAAATAAAGTTTTAGATTTAACTAGAACTATTTTTTATTTAAAATCATTTAAAAAGTATTTTTATTTACCAGTTATGTCTTTTATATGCTATAATTATAAAAAAGAGGTGATTTTATGATTTTAATGAATTTAAAGGTAAATAATTTTTATGAGTTTAATAATTTTGATATAAATTTTTCATATCCTAAAAAAATAAAAGATTCAACGATTCCATATGAATATTTAGAAGAAAAACCAAATTTTAGGTTTAAGAGAGTTAATATAATAATGGGAGCCAATGCTACAGGAAAGACAATATTTGGACAAACACTATATAATATTTTTAGATTTTTAATAGATAAAGATACAAAACATCTAACTAAAATGATAGATAACCTTCAGATGGAAGCTAATTTTGAGATCGATCTGGTTTTAAGTGATTTAAATCTTTATAGAGTAAAGTGTATAATAGAAAATGAAGAAATAAAGACATTAACTATAGAAAAGTCAACAATTACAAAGAAAAATTCATATGAAGACTGTTGTAAAAAATTCAAAATATATGCAAATATTGATAAAATAAAAAAAGGTGATAGAAGGCTAAAATTATTTTTAACTTTAGAATCAATAGAAGATCTATTTACAGGTATTCTATTTGCTTTCCCTGGAGAAATTGTAGATAAAAACTATAATATAAAAATCCTTAATTTAATTCTGAAAACTTTTGATCCATCAATCAAAGAAGTTGTGGAAAGTTTAGAAGTAGAGGATACTTATCATATTGTTTTTAAAACTGGAAAAACAGTTATTGTACAAGATGGTGAAATTTTAAAAAATAGTTTATCCAAAGGAACAGAAGAAGGAATTGAAATAGCAAATATCATTGATAATATTAGAAAAAATAGAGGGTTGTATTTTATCGATGAAAAAATTTCCTATGTTCATAGTGAATTAGAAATAGAAATTTTAAATCAAATGATAAATCTAATGGATTCAAAATCTCAGCTTTTTTTCACCACCCATAATACAGATATACTTGAGATGAATTTACCTATTCATAGTTTTACTTTTTTTAAAAAGGAAGAAAAAATAGAAGCTGTGTACCCAGAAAGTATCTATAAGAGAAATGACCGTTCCATTATAAATGCTGTTAAAAATGATGTATTCAATACAATTCCTAAAACAGATCTACTCTATGAATTAGAGGAGGTTTGTTATGAATCTGAGCAATAATGAATACAAACTACTTTATTTAGTTGAAGGAGAATCGGAAGCAGCTCTTATAAAGGCTATTAAAAATGAATATATTTATTCTGGTAGAGTTCTAGTTTTTAATCCTTGGACAAAAAAAGCAGGAAATTTAACAAGAAATATAAGAGGAAAAACAGTTTGTATTTTAATCTTTGATACAGATGAATATAGAGCAGGAAAAGCCAATACAAAACTCTTACAAGAAAATTTAAGGTTATTAGAAAAATACTCAGAAGAAGTTATTGTAATTTGTCAAAATGAAACTTTAGAAGATGAACTGGTAAAATCTTGTTCTATAAAAAAAATTGAAGGATTTTTCAATTTAAAATCTATCAATGAACATAAAAAAAGATTTATAAAAACGAATAATTTATCAGTAAAACTAAAAGAAAAAAGCTTTGATATCAATAAAATTTGGATAGGAAAAAACATAGATTTTTTATCTGAAAACAAATCAAATTTAATAAAAAAATAAAACATAAAATCCCATAGGGGGGCTGTTGCAAGTTTTGTGTAAACTCTAAAAATTAATGTAAAACTTTTATAAAAAGAGGAGTAATAATTCTTTAATTATTGCTTCTCGTTTTTAATATATTAGAACTTTATTTTTTGTATGTCAATAGCAGAGCCTA
>NZ_JBAHZY010000036.1:0-10571 GCF_037132775.1 Psychrilyobacter sp. | reverse complement strand
TAGGCTCTGCTATTGACATACAAAAAATAAAGTTCTAATATATTAAAAACGAGAAGCAATAATTAAAGAATTATTACTCCTCTTTTTATAAAAGTTTTACATTAATTTTTAGAGTTTACACAAAACTTGCAACAGCCCCGGCAAAAATGATCTTCACCGTTATTTCTCCATTATTTTTCCATCTATGTTTCATATATGAATTTATCTTAGCACTGTCTCCTACGCACAGGGTGAAATTATCCCCTTCTAGGTCTAAAGAAACTTCCCCTTTCAATATATATGCCACCTCTTCTCCCTTGTGCTCCCTCCTTTTTTCAGAGGATTCCATCCCCGAAGTCAGGGTAAGGATCATAAATTCAATACTTCCTGAAAGATCAGGAGTGAGAAGTTCATAGGATATCTCCTCGTCCCTTGAGAATGTCATCCTTCTCCTACTTCCTTTTCTTACGATAAAATCATCTTGAGGAGTCTCTTCCTTAAAAAATAAAAATAGGGGGATATCTAATTTTTCAGATATATTTTTTATTGTATTGATCGATGGATTAGCACTTCCTTTTTCTATCTGACTCAAAAGAGAGGAGGACACTTCCGTTGCCTCTGCCAGTGATTTTAAGGTCATTCCCCTTAAGTTTCTGAATTCTTTTATTTTATTTCCAATATTTATACCGCTCACTTTCCCCTCCAAATATAACCATCTATAAAATATTATATCATAAAAATATAGTCAATAATAAAAAATTAAATTTTAAAAGATAGTTGTAAAAAATCATCTATTATACTATAATTTATTTAATGTAGTTAAATTATTTTAATTATATTAAATCACGTTTACTTTAGGGGGCGAGAAATATGCATATAGATAACTTAACGACACCTTGTTTTTTATTAAATTTAGATATTTTAGAGAGGAATATCAAAAAATTTCAAAGATTAGCAAATGCAAATAAAACACAATTATGGCCTATGCTGAAAACTCATAAGAGTACAGAAATAACTAGGATGCAGGTAGAAGCAGGAGCCGCTGGGGTACTCACAGGAACCATCGACGAAGCAGAAGCTGTGGTTGAAAAAGTTGGTGTAAAAAAAGTAATGTTAGCTTATCCAGTTTTAGGAAAAGCTAATATAAAGAGGATAATCCAATTGAAAAAGAAGGCTGAGGTATATATAGCTCTTGATGGAGAAGAGGGAGCCAGAGAGATTTCGCAGGTTTTAGATAGTGATGAGATAAACTACCTCCTTATCCTAGATTCAGGTTTGGGAAGATTTGGAGTAAAGGCAGATAAAGTAGTTCCAACGATAAAAATGATAGATAGTTATAAAAATTTAAAATTTTCAGGTATTTGTACACACACAGGTCAAGTTTATGGAGTTTCAGGGAAAGACAAGGTCGATTCTATAATTGAGATAGAACTTAATTCTACTAAAACAGCTGTTGAAAATTTAAAAAAATCCGACTATAAGTGTGATATTGTAGCCACAGGGACAACTCCTACATTCTATGAAGCCATAAAAGCACCACATATAACAGTTTCTAGACCTGGAAATTATGTATTCTGTGATGCTATCCAGGTGGCATTAGGAGCAGCTACAGTAGAAGAGTGTTCCCTTACGGTTATGAGTACCATTGTTTCACACCCAACTGACGATCTGTTTATTTTAGACTGTGGAAGTAAGTGTTTAGGTTTAGATAAAGGGGCACATGGAAGTTCACTTGTCGAGGGATTTGGAATTGTAAAAGATCACCCGGAGCTTATGATTACCGGCCTCTCAGAGGAAGTTGCAAAGGTTAAAATCAATGGACAGACAAATTTAAAAATAGGTTCAAAGATAGAAATAATTCCTAATCACAGCTGTTCTGCTGCAAATATGACCAGTTATATGATAGGTTATCGAGATGAAAAAATAGAGCGTTTGATAGAGGTAGATATCAGGGGAAACTCCAAAAAACCTAGGATAGATTAATCTAACTAAAAAAGATGATTCCTGTAGAAGACAGAAATCATCTTTTTTAGTTAGAGCTGTGCTTGTTTGGATGCAATATCATGTTGCTTTTTTATGCTAAACTATCATCTGCCACATGGTATGTAGGATCTTCGAATACATTTACTTCTATTATTTCCTCAGCATTTTTTAATAATACTAAACAATCTGGACTAAGGTGTTTTAGATGAATTTTTTTATCTAATTCACTATATTTTTCTGTGAGAGCATTTATTGCCTCGATGGCAGAATGATCACTGATATGAGAATTAGCAAAGTCGATATATACTTCTTTTGGATCCTCTTTTGGAGTGAATAACTCCTTGAAACTTACTGCAGAACCAAAGAATAGTGGACCATCTAGCCTATATATTTTTGCTCCATTTTCTTTGAATTCGATTCTAGCACTAATTTTTTTACCTTTTTCCCAAGCAAAAATTAATGCTGAGATGATAACTCCTATGATAACTGCAAGGGCTAGGTCATGAAAAACAGTAATAACTGCAACGATTAATATTATAACGATATCCTTTGTAGGAACTTTTTTTCCTAACTTTAAACTATCCCAAGCAAAGGTTTCGATAACTACCATAAACATTACTCCTACAAGAGCTGCTAGTGGAATGATTTCAATTATTTTAGAACCGAATAAAACAAATGATAAAAGTGATAATGCTGTGGCAATTCCCGAAAGTCTTCCTCTACCATTACTTGTGATATTAACGATAGACTGACCGATCATGGCACAACCACCAGTACCACCCATGAATCCATTGAGGAGGTTTCCTATTCCTTGTCCAATACACTCACGATTCCCCTGTCCCCTAGTATCTGTAAGATCATCAACTAATGAAAGTGTCAAGAGTGATTCAATAAGACCAACCAGTGCTGCAGTAATTGCAAATGGAACTATGATTTCTAAAGTTTCAAGGTTGATTGGCAGATTTGGAATATGAAATTGTGGTAATCCGCCAGATATTCCACCCTTTGCAAACTCTTTAACATTTGGCATATGAATCCCTATTTTATTTAGCCACATAGCTAAACCGGTAGTTACTACTATTCCCACAAGAGATGCTGGGATAGCCTTTGTAAATTTTGGTAAAAAATGAACAATTGCCATAGTTAATAATACTAAAGCTACCATTACATATAGCTGTGCTCCTACCATCAACTTCCCGTCAACTTTAAATTGATTTAATTGAGCTAAGAAGATGACGATGGCTAAACCATTTACAAATCCAAGAACAACTGGATATGGAATCATACGTGCAAATTTCCCGAATTTAAATACACCTGTCAGTATTTGTATTAACCCCATCAAAACAACTGTGGCAAATAGATATTCTATCCCATGTCTAGCTACTAAAGCTACAAAAACCACCGCTACACTCCCAGCGGCTCCAGAGATCATCCCAGGTCGACCGCCAAATATTGCAGCACAAAGACCGATAATAACCGATGAATAAAGACCTATTAATGGGTCGATCCCAGCTACAAAGGCAAAAGCTATAACTTCTGGAACCAGAGCTAAAGATACTGTAAGACCTGCAAGAACTTCATTCTTGAGGTTTATATTACGAATTATTGATATCATTTTCCCTCCCTATTTATTAAAAATACTTATTTTTATACACCAAGTGTTAGTTTATCATTTCTTCAAGACTTTTACAACTAATCTTAATGACTGCCTCTTTCGGTAAATTGCAAGTTTAATTGTCCCACTTTAAAATTAAGCAGACATAGATATGTTTTCTAAATCTATACTTGTTAAACCATTAAATAATTTCCTTGGGTATTTATTTATCCAGTTTTCTATTTCTTTTTTCCCTCTCAGTTATTTTATATGCTAAATCTTTTGAGGTCAATTCAATAAACAACCCAGAATGTATGTAGTTATACAAGTTTTATGTGGTGTTTAACTTTCGTGTATCAGACAGATTTTAATCAGAAGAAATTCTAGTTTCCTAGACAAAAAAATAGGGTAGAATTTCTACCCTGTTTTTTATTATAGCTATTTAGAACTAAACCTTATATAGATTCAGAGAGATCCTTTAAGATCTCGATTGTTTTTAAGATCTCTTCCATGGTGTTATAGTGGGAAAAACTGAACCTTACCATCCCATTTTCATTGGTTTTAAAATCATTGTGCATCAATGGCGCACAATGGATTCCAGATCTTGTAGCTATCCCATAATCATAGGATAAAACTTCAGAAAGATCGCTAGATAGAATTCCTTCCAAATTTATTGTAACAATGGGAGAACGATAAAAACTAGTGAAATCTCCATATATTTTTACCTTTGGTAGATCTTTTATTCCTTCATAGAAAGTCTTGGCTAGAGAGAGCTCCTTTTCACGGATTATATCCATCCCTATGTTAAAGATATATTTTAAACTGGCATTTAATCCTGCTATCCCATGGATATTAGGAGTACCAGCTTCTAATTTGTCGGGCATAGTTTTGGGATGCTCCTCTGAAAATGAATGAGATCCGCTTCCTCCTACAAGGTATGTATCCAAATCTATCTTAGGAGATACATATATCCCGCCTACTCCTGTAGGACCCATAAGGCCCTTATGTCCAGTGAAACAGAGTATATCGATATTATTTTTGACCACATCTATAGGAAATACTCCTACACTCTGTGATCCATCCACAATAAAAATAAGGTTATGTTTTTTGGCTGCCTTTCCTATTCTATCTATATCTACTAGGTTTCCTGTCAAATTGGAAGCATGAGTAGCTACAATAACCCTGGTATTTTTTCCGATACTTGTTTCTAGTTCCTCATAGTTTATATTTCCAACCTTATCTGAACCAATAAATTTTACTTTGACTCCATTTGTTTTTAATTTATATATTGGACGGAGTACCGAGTTATGCTCCAAAGTTGTAGTGATTATCTCATCGCCCTCTTTGAGACCTAATCCCAAGATTGCCATATTCAGAGACATAGTAGAATTTCCTGTAAATGCTATATTCAATGGATTTTTTACACCTATGAGTTTAGCTAGTAATTCCCTTGTTTCGTAAAGAACCCTAGATGAACGAAGAGAATATTCGTGTCCTCCTCTACTTGGATTTCCAAAACTGTTCAGTGCTTCCACCATAGCTTCTCCAACGGCTTTTGGTTTTGGCAATGTAGTTGCAGCGTTATCAAAATAAATCATAATTCTTTCCCACCTTTTCGTTTAATTTGTAATTTAGTTTTATTCTATCTTATTTTGATTTAAAGGTACAATATTAATTTAATTTTTTTTGATTTACTCAAATCTAACATAGATAAATCCCTTTAGAAGCCCCTTAGCGATATTAAAAACAGACATTTTGTTTACAAATACAAACGAAACGTTCATAATCGTAAATTTAAAACTGGACTTAGTGAAATAAATGTTATATACTCACGGTATAAAATAAAAAATGGATAAAATTATTGTTTCTGAAAAGGGAGGAAAAATGAAGGGGACAATTGTAAATGTTCAAAGATATTCAGTTCATGATGGACCTGGTATAAGAACTACTATATTTTTTAAAGGGTGTCCATTAAAGTGTTGGTGGTGTCATAACCCAGAGAATATAAGTCTAAAAGAAGAAGAAATGTTTTATGAAGATAAGTGTACAGGCTGTGGTAGATGTATAAAAATATGCAGAGAGGAAGCTATAAAATTAAAGAATGGAAACCCCTTTGTAGAACTAGAAAAGTGTAAATCTTGTGGTAGGTGTGCTGAATTTTGTATAAGTGGAGCTAAAGAACATGTTGGAAGAAGCGTTCATGTAGATGAACTCATGGTTCACATAAAAAAAGATATCCCCTTTTATGAAGAATCAGGAGGAGGAGTAACTTTTTCAGGAGGAGAACCTTTAATGCAAGGAGAGTTTTTAAATGAAGTTTTAAAGAGGTGTAAAAACCTCAAGATTAATACTACTCTTGATACCTGTGGTTATTCAGACTGGAAAAAAATAAAGAAGATTCATGATAAGGTAGATCTATTTTTGTATGATTTAAAGATATTTGATGATGAAAAACATATTAAATATACTGGGGTATCCAATAAATTGATATTAGAAAATTTAAAAAAATTATCCAGCCTAGGTAAAAATATATATGTAAGAATGCCAATTATAAAAGGTATAAATGATGATAGCGAGCATGTAGATAATTGTGTGAAGTTTCTATCAGAACTTAATATACTGCAGGTAAATCTACTTCCATATCATAAATTAGGTATGAATAAGTATGATAGATTAGCTAAAAAATACAAATTAACAGGAGAAGAAAAACCATCTGATAGTGATATGATAGAAATAGCTGAAAAATTTAGAATAGCAGGAATAAAAGTAAAAATAGGAGGTTAATCATGATGACAGAAAGAATAAAAAAACTTAGAAAGCAAAGTGTAGAAGCAGTGCCTAGAATATCAATGGAAAGAGCAATCATAGTAGATGAAGTCTATAAAAAATATGAAGGGAGTGTATCCACCCCAGTATTAAGAGCCCTAGTACTAAAAGAGTTAATGAGTAAAAAAGAGCTGTGTATAAATGAAGGGGAGTTAATTGTGGGGGAAAGAGGAGAAAAGCCAGCAGTTACTCCTACTTATCCAGAACTATGTTGTCATACTATAGATGATTTTGAGGTTATGAACCAGAGAGAAAAGATATCTTTTAAGGTATCTGAAGAAGCAAAGAATATCCAAAGAAAAACAATAATTCCTTACTGGGAAAAAAGGTCTATGCGTCACTCTATATTGAGCAATGTAACAGATGAATGGAACTCTTGCTATTGTGCAGGGATCTTTACTGAATTTATGGAGCAGAGAGGTCCAGGTCACACAGTGGCAGATGAGAAGATATACAAAAAGGGGTTTTTAGATTTTAAAGCCGACATACAGAAAGCCATAAATTCCTTGGACTTTCACACTGACGAAAAAGCCTTGGACAGAAGGCATCAATTAGAGGGAATGGATATAGCCTGTGATGCGGTAATGATACTAGGTGAACGTTATTCAGAACTAGCTAAGGAGATGGCAGAGAAGGAAAGCGACCCTGCAAGAAAAAAGGAACTTTTAGATATCTCGAAGAGATGTAGCAGAGTCCCTGCTCATGCTCCAGAGACATTTGAAGAGGCGCTTCAGATGTACTGGTTCATCCATCTGTGCGTAATCAGCGAGTTAAACCCTTGGGATTCATTTTCTCCAGGAAAACTGGACCAGCACCTAAACCCATTTTATATAAAGGGATTAGATGAAGGGACAATGGATACCGAAAAAGCCAAAGAACTGCTACAGTGTCTATGGATAAAATTTAACAACCAGCCAGCACCTCCTAAGGTAGGAATTACTCTAAAAGAGAGTGGGACCTACACAGATTTTGCCAACCTTAATACAGGCGGGGTAAGGGCAGACGGATCGGATGGTGTCAACGAAGTAAGTTATATCATACTAGAGGTAATGGATGAGTTGAAGTTATTGCAACCAAGCTCAAATGTTCACATAAGTAAAAAAACTCCTCAAGCATTTTTAAAAAAGTCCCTAGAAGTAGTAAGAAAAGGATGGGGACAGCCGGCATTTTATAATACAGACGCTGTAATCCAGGAGATGCTTATTGCAGGAAAGACAATAGAGGATGCAAGATGTGGTGGGAACAGCGGGTGTATAGAAACTGGAGCTTTTGGTAAGGAAGCTTATATTCTTACAGGGTATATGAACCTTCCCAAGATTTTAGAAATAACCCTTCACAATGGACTAGATCCTCTGAGTGGAAAAAAACTAGGGATAGAAACAGGAGATCCAGAAAAGTTTTCTACTTATGAAGAACTATTTGAAGCTTATAAAAAACAACTAAAACACTTTATTGATATTAAGGTGAAAGGAAATAGGATAATTGAAAGACTCTATGCAACAAAAATGCCAGTACCATTTCTGTCTGTAATCATAGATGACTGCATTACAAGGGGTAGGGACTATAATGCAGGGGGAGCGAGATACAACACCTCGTATATTCAGGGAGTAGGTATAGGTAATATTTCAGACATGATGACATCCATTAAATACAATGTTTTTGATAAAAAAAGGATGTCTATGAAGGAGTTACTGAAAGCTGCAAAAGATGATTTTGTAGGACATGAAGAAATCCTTCACCTAGTTGCTAACAAAACTCCTAAATATGGAAATGATGACGATTATGCAGATGATATCATGCAGGAAATATTTTACGCCTACTATAACGAAGTAAATGGAAGACCTAACTGTAACGGTGGAGAACATAGGATAAACATGCTTCCTACCACTTGTCATGTGTATTTTGGTGAAGTAATAGGAGCCACTACAGATGGTAGAAGGGCAAAAAAACCTCTGGCAGACGGAATATCACCATCTAAGGGAATGGATAAGGTGGGTCCTACAGGAGTTATAAAATCGGCTTCTAAGATGAACCACCTGATAACTGGAGGAACACTTCTTAACCAAAAATTTACACCTTCTATGGTGGAGGGGGAGCAGGGTCTAGATAATCTAGCCCATCTGGTAAGATCATATTTTAAATTAGACGGTCACCATATTCAGTTCAATATAATTAGCAAGGATATACTTTTAAAGGCTCAGAAAAACCCTGAAGAGTATAAGGATCTGATTGTAAGGGTGGCAGGTTTTAGTGATTTCTTTTGGAATCTTGATAAAGCACTTCAGGATGAGATAATAGAAAGAACGGAACAGAAGTTTTAGAAAAAATAAAAAAGAATCGGAGGAGAAAAATGAAGAAAATAGGTTTTATAGGCTGTGGAAATATGTCACAAGCAATGATTGGTGGGATAGTAAAGGCTGAGATATTCCAGGGGAAGAACATACTTGTATCCGACCTCAATAAAAAGAGTTTAGAGACTGTAGCTAATAAATATGGAGTTACTACAACCATCGATAATTTAGAAGTAGCAAAGGGAAGCGATATATTGGTACTTGCAGTAAAACCTAATCTATACAACGTAGTTATTTCACAAATAAAAGACACAGTTAAAAGCGATGTGATTATAGTTACCATAGCCGCAGGAAAGAGTATAGAAAGCACTGAAACAACTTTTGGGAAAAGTATAAAAGTAGTTAGAGTGATGCCTAATACTCCTGCTTTAGTGGGGGAAGGAATGTCTTCTATGACTCCCAACAAGCTAATAGAAACTCAGGAATTAGAAGAGGTAATAAGAGTGTTTGAAAGTTTTGGAAGTACTGAGGTCGTAGAGGAAAAACTTATGGATGTAGTTACTTCTGTAAGTGGATCTGCACCTGCTTATGTCTATATGTTCATAGAAGCTATGGCTGACGGAGCAGTACTTGATGGAATGCCAAGGGATAAAGCTTATAAAATGGCTGCTCAAACAGTATTAGGAGCTGCTAAAATGGTAATAGAAACTGGAATGCACCCTGGTCAGCTTAAAGACATGGTGTGTTCTCCAGGGGGAACAACGATAGAGGCAGTAACGGTTTTAGAGGAAAAAGGATTCAGAAATGCAGTGATTGCAGCTATGAGAAGATGTACAGAAAAATCAAAAGAAATGTCTAAATAGACAACAAGGGGGAAAGATTAATGTTTAATACAAATGAATATTTTGATGGGAAGGTAAAATCTCTTAGTTTTGAAAATAGTGAAGGATCAGCAACAATAGGAGTCATGGCTCCTGGAGAATATAAGTTCGGAACTTCTAAGAAGGAGTATATGACTGTAACTTGTGGTAAGATGACAGTAAAGTTACCTGGGAATGAAAACTGGGAGGAAGTGGAAGCAGGAAATACTTTTGAAGTGGAAGCAGATAGTTCATTTTTAGTAAAAGTAGAGGATGAAATTTCCTATCTTTGTCTATACAGATAATTTTAGGTAGATTAAATTTCAGAAAATGGCACGATGTATTAGTTTATAAATTAAATTTTAGAAAAAAAGTTTAGTCAAGAATAAATAGTTAGGATACTTAAAATCATTGTTACTTATCTTAATTTAGAGAAAGAAACTTGGTTTTTTATAGATACAAAAGCAACATTATTTTTTTAATCGGAGGGAAATGAAGATGGAAAAAGCAGGAAAAAAGCCACTAGGATTTTATGTATGTTCAATGGCTTTTGTATTTGAAAGATTTGCATTTTATTCAGCTAAATGGTTGATCGCAGTGTTCTTAGTTGCTAAGATAGCAGATGGTGGATTAGGAATTGGACCAGGAGATGCAGCAAAAATAACAGCAAACTTGGTAGCATTTACTTACTTAGCACCAATAATTGGAGGGTATCTTTCAGACAGGGTATTTGGAGCCAGGTACCTTGTGCCTATCGGTATGCTACTCATGGGAGCGGGTTACTTAGTGGGATGGCAAGCTAATAGTGTAGGAATGGTTAACTTAATGATTATCTTAGTATCTTTAGGTACAGGATTATTTAAGTGTCAGACAAATGCTATAACAGGTAGACTTTTCGATGATCCCGGTGAATTAGACGGAGCATTCTCTACTCAATATTCGTTCGTTAATGTTGGGGCTTTCTTGGGAACAACTATTATCGGTTTACTTGTAGGATTTAAAGGGTATGCTTTCTGTTTCCTCGTTATTGCAATAGTG
>NZ_JBAHZY010000021.1:0-10647 GCF_037132775.1 Psychrilyobacter sp. | reverse complement strand
GCAACTATGTATGAAGGTTTACTAAAGTATGAAAGTGACATGTCACTCAAGCCTTTATTAGCAAAAAATTATAAAATTTCTAATGATGGTTTAACTTATACTTTTAAAATTAGAAAAAATATCAAATTTAGTGATGGTACGACTTTAGATGCTAAAGCTATCAAATATAATTTTGATAGAGTCATGGATAAAAAGAAAAACTTAAGAAGACGTAGAAATTTTTTAGTTGTGGAAAGAGTTGAAGCAATTGGAACAGATACTGTAAAAATAATTTTAAAGACTCCTTATGCTCCAATGCTTAATAGGATTGCCTCTTTGACAATTATAAGTCCTGCAGCTTTAAAAAAATATGGAGACCGGGGTATTATTACACATCCTGTTGGAACAGGCCCATATGTTTATGATAAATGGATTCAAGGCGATAAATTAGTTATAAGAAAAAATACTTCTTATTGGGGGGAAAAACCAAAAGTAGACAAAGTAACATTCAAACCTGTTATGGAAAATGGATCTAGAATCGCTATGCTACAGACAGGTGAAGCAGATTTTATTTATCCTATGCCTACAGAACAAGTTAGAAGAATTAAGAGAAATAAAGATATTGAGATTATGACTAGTTTTTCTACTATCGCTAGATACGTTACTCTCAATACAACTAAAGATATTTTTAAAGATAAGAAAGTTCGTCAAGCAATAAACTATGCCGTTAACAAAAAAGCTTATGCACAGGTTGTAAAATCAGGATATTTAGTTCCATTAACATCATCTGTGCCTGAATCTTTAGAATATCATGTTGATCAAACACCATATGCTTTCAATTTGAAAAAAGCTAAAAAATTA
Source organism: Psychrilyobacter sp. (assembly GCF_037132775.1). Taxonomy (GTDB): domain Bacteria; phylum Fusobacteriota; class Fusobacteriia; order Fusobacteriales; family Fusobacteriaceae; genus Psychrilyobacter. Next base: position 9,807 of record NZ_JBAHZY010000021.1, on the reverse strand, counting down.
ATGAAAGAAGCCGGATATCCAAATGGTTTCACTACTTCTATTTGGGGTTCTAATAACACAGAAGATATGAAGGGAATGCAATTCATCAATCAGCAACTAGCTCAAATTGGAATTAAGGTTGAAGTTATGCCTATGGAAGAAGGGACTTTAGCTAACTCAATTTATAGTGCTCCAACTCCTGAAGAAGCTAAAATTAACATGTGGTATGTAAATTGGTCTTCTTTTGATATTGATGGTGCCACTAAAAATTTATTTCATAGTCACTTTATACCACCGGTATCTGCCAATACAGCTTATTACACAAATTCAAAAGTAGATAAAATGATTGATAATGGAGCCATTGAAACTAATACTAAAAAGAGAGCAAAAATTTATGCAGAGATGCAGACTGCTATTTGGAATGATGCTCCTTGGATTTTCTTAGGTTCAGATCAATTAGTTTCTGCTAAAAGAAAAACTACTAAAAATGTATATGTTATGCCCGATGGTTCAATTAACTTAGAAAAAGCTGATACAAGTAAATAATTAAAGGAAAAGAAATGTAGTACACCTACATTTCTTTTTTCTAAAAATTCACATTAAATTTTTAGGTGAATTCATAAAAATAATGTATAGGATTATAAAAAATAAAGGAGGGTATGATAAAACCTATATACTTATCATACAAACAAAAATGAGACATTATATTTTAAAACGTTTATTAAATACCATTCCAATTATAATAATAGTTTCAATTCTAATATTTTTATTTATACACCTAATTCCTGGAGATCCTGCAAGATTATTAGCTGGTCACCAAGCAACATTAGAGGAAATAACAATTATGAGAGATCAGTTAGGTCTTAATGACCCTATGTATCTGCAATATTTTAATTTTGTAAAAGATTTTTTTAGTGGAGACTTAGGAATATCTATAAAAACTGGGTTACCTATAAAAGAAATGCTTATTCCAAGGTTTAAACCAACACTATATTTAGCTATTTTTTCAATTGTTTGGGCTTCTATTCTTGGAGTAATTACAGGTATTATATCAGCTGTAAATAGAGGAAAAATTTTAGATTATTTTGTAATGATTATAGCTATTTCTGGGATTTCATTACCCTTATTTTGGCTCGGACTTATGCTCATTCAAGTATTCTCAGTTAATTTAGGATGGTTTCCAACAGGAGGGATAGATGGATTTAAAAGTTATGTCCTACCTTCTATTACACTTGGTGCAGGTATCATGTCTATGATAGCTCGTTATACTCGCTCTTCTATGATTGAGATTTTAAACGAACCATATATACGGACTTCTAGAGCTAAAGGACTATCTGAAATATTTATAGTTGGAAAACATGCCCTTAGAAATTCATTGATTGATGTGGTTACAATAGTAGGTCTACAATTTGGGTTTTTGCTTGCAGGATCTGTATTAGTAGAAACTGTTTTTTCAATACCAGGTCTAGGAAGATTATTAATAGACTCAATATTATTTAGAGATTATACAGTTATTCAAGTGATTCTATTAATCTTTACCCTTCAATTTATAGTTGTTAATTTAGTTGTAGATGTTATGTATGGTGTATTAAATCCTAAAATAAGATATGAATAAAGGAGAATTTAAATGAAAGATGAAAAAATAAAAAAACCTTATAAAGAATTTATTAAAAATTTTTTACGAAGAAAAATAGCGGTATTATCCCTATTATTAATTGTTTTGTTGATTCTAATAGGAATTTTTCAACCAATAACACTAGATCCAGATCTTGCAGATTATGATAACCTTTTAGCTCCGCCGAGTTACGCTCATTGGTTTGGAACCGATGAGTACGGAAGAGATCTTTTCAATAGAATAATAGTTGGAACTAGGCTTTCTCTAGCTGTTTCCCTTAGTTCTGTTTTTATAGGTACATTTATAGGAACTTTGTTGGGATTAGTCGCAGGGTTCTATGGCGGAAAAATAGAAAGTATAATCATGAGAAGTTGTGATGTACTATTTTCATTTCCAGGATTACTATTAGCAATAGGAATTGTTGCAATTATTGGACCAGGCCTTATAAATATTGTCGTTGCAATTTCAATATATGGAATACCTTCCTTTACTCGTATTGTGAGAAGTTCAACACTATCTATAAAAAAACTTCTTTACATAGAAGCTTCTAAATCTATTGGCGTCAGCAATTTCAGAATATTATTTATTCATATTTTTCCAGGAACTCTTCCAACGTTAATAGTTACTTTCACTATGAGAATAGGAACTGCCATAATTTCAGCAGCATCTCTTAGTTTTCTTGGGTTTGGAGCAAGCCCCACAAAACCAGATTGGGGTGCAATGTTATCCACAGGAAGAGACTATATTGGATTAGCTCCTCACATGCTTTTTTATCCAGGGCTCATGATATTTTTAACGGTTTTAGCATTTAACCTATTAGGAGATGGGTTAAGAGATACCCTAGATCCAAAATTAAATTAAGGAGACAACTATGAAAAATTTATTGAGAGTTAACAATTTAAAAACAGAGTTTAAAAAAAATAAAAGTAGTGTTATTGCTATTGAAGGAGTTTCATTTAATATAAACGAGGGTGAAATTGTAGGTCTCGTTGGTGAAAGTGGGAGCGGTAAATCAGTTACTTCACTTTCTATAATGAGACTTTTAGATGAGCAAGGAAAGGTAACTGATGGGAGCGTAGAGTTTAAAGGTGTAAATTTATTAAACTTAAGTAAAAATGAAATTAGAAAACTCAGAGGTAAACAGATGTCTATGATTTTTCAAGACCCTATGTCTTCCTTAAATCCAGTTTTGAAAATTGGAGATCAACTTATGGAAGGTAGTAAACTCCATTTAGGATTTTCAAAAATAGAAGCTAAGAAACATTCTATCAAAATGCTTGACCTTGTTGGAATTCCTAGTCCAGAAAACATTTTAACTAGGTACCCACATCAGTTAAGTGGTGGAATGTGTCAAAGGGTTATGATTGCTATGGCTATGGCCTGTAATCCAGAACTTCTTATCGCCGATGAACCAACAACTGCTCTAGATGTAACTATTCAAGCTCAAATAATGGAATTACTTTTAGAATTGAAAGAGAAAAAAAATATGGGTATTTTACTTATTACCCATGACCTTGGTGTTGTTGCAGAAATGTGTGATAAAGTTTTAGTAATGTATGCAGGTAGAATTGTAGAAAAAGCTAATGTATTAGATTTATTTGAAGCTCCAAAGCATCCATATACAAAAGGTTTAATTGCTTCAGTTCCAAAATTAGGAAACGGAGATAGTGAATTACCTTTTATAGAAGGGAAAGTACCTAGTCTAGGGGATATGCCAAAGGGATGTAAGTTTTCTCCTCGGTGTAATATTGCAATGGACATCTGTTTTAGTAAAGAACCTAAATTAATCAAAATTAGTCAAAATAGAGAATGTCGTTGCCATTTTGTAGAAGAGAAGGAGAGTTAGATGAAAGAAGTAATTTTAAAATTAGAGGGTATTCATAAAAAATTTATTATAACTAAAAAAAAATTTGGGAAAAAAGCAACCTTTGTACACGCATTAAACAATGTTTCTTTAGAGGTTTATAAAGGAGAAACTCTAGCCATTGTAGGAGAGAGTGGCTGTGGAAAATCAACTCTAGGTAGAGTTGCTAATAAAATTTTAGATGTGGAAAAAGGAAACGTTTACTTTAATGGTAATAATATAACTCATCTGAGTAGTAAGGAGATGTTAAAACATAGAAAAAAAATGCAAGTTATTTTTCAAGATCCTTACGGCTCTTTAAATCCTAGATTAAAAATAAAAGACTTAATTGGAGAACCTCTTTTGGTACACAGCGATATGAATAAAAATCAACGAGAAAAAAAAGTTAAAGAATTACTTAATATTGTGGGATTAAGTGAAGAACATTTAACTCGTTATCCTCACGAATTTAGTGGTGGCCAAAGACAGAGAGTTGGTATAGCTAGAGCTCTCTCTGTTAATCCTAGTCTAATTATAGCCGATGAGCCTATAAGTGCTTTAGACGTTTCTATTCAAGCACAAATCCTTAATATATTTAAAGAATTGCAAAGAAAATATGATTTAACATATATATTTATATCTCATGATTTAAGTGTGGTAGAGATGATTGCAGATAGAATTGGAGTAATGTATTTAGGAAAATTAGTAGAAATTGCAGATAAAAATAATTTATATAGTAGCCCTATGCACCCGTATACAAAGGCATTATTATCGGCTATTCCTGTGATAGATCCAACTAAAAAAAAGAAGAGAATTATATTAAAAGGTGATATTCCTAATCCTATTAATTTACCTACAGGATGTCCTTTTTCAACAAGATGTCCTCAAGTTTTAGATGTTTGTAAAGACAAGATGCCAGAATTAATTAAACTAAGTGACAGTCATAGTGTCGCATGTCATTTAATAAAAAAGATAAAATAGGAGGAATTTATGAGAAGGATACTAGTAGGTGGAATACGTCATGAATCAAATTCTTTTAACCCAATAATAGTTGACGAAAAAGACTTTAATGTAGAGTATGGGATGGAAATATTAAATTTTAAAACTAAAAATGATTCCTTGAGGGGGATAGTGGATACTCTTACTAATAGAGGTTATGAAGTAGTCCCTACTATAAATGCTAGAGCTGTTCCCAATGGAGAAGTTAGCTTACCTTTTTATAAGGCAATTAAAAAAGATTTTTTAGAAAGAGCTATTATAGCTAATGAAGAAAAAAAAATTGATGCAATTAATCTTGCGCTACACGGCTCTATGAGAGTGAAAGGTTTAGGGGAAGCAGAAAGTGATTTATTGATTGCTTTAAAACAACAGTTTCCTGATATCCCTGTTGTTTGCGCTTTAGATATGCATACAACAATGACGGATGATATGCATCAAAATTGTGATGCATATGTAGGATACAAATTTGCTCCTCATACTGATTGTTTTGAAACAGGAGAACACTCGGCAAAAATGTTGATTGAGATGTTAGAAAACAAGACTAAATTAACAAAAGCATGGGTAAGACTCCCTCTTCTTATAGCCGGGGAAAAATCAGAAACCTCGACAGAACCTATGGTTTCCCTCATAGATAAATTAAGAAAATCAGAAAAATTGGAAGGCGTTTTAGCGGCTTCTTATTTAATGGGTTATCCATGGGCGGACAGTGCTGAAGCTGGTGTTGCTGTATATGTTGTCACTTCAAACAATCAAGAGTTGGCCGATAAGTTAGCACTAGAGTTAGCAGATGAATTTTGGAGTTTAAGAGATAACTTTAAATTTCATACAGAAACTTATCTTCCAAAAGAATCTATAGATAAAGTATTTGAAGCTGTTAAAGAGGGGAATTTTCCTATTTATTTATCTGATTCTGGAGATAATCCCACCGCTGGTTCCTCTTCTGATTGTACAGAACTACTAGAATTACTTTTAAAAGATAAAAGAACATCAAAATTAAATAATCCTATTATCTATGGTGGGATCTATGATCCAGAAGCTACACTTCAATGTGAAGGGAAAATTGATAAAACTATAGAAATAACTATAGGTGCTAAATTTGATACTTTAACAACCAAACCCTTGACTATTAAAGGGACTGTAAAAAATCATATAAAATCATGGGGTAGTTATGAAAGTGATTTAGCTCTTTTTAACTCAAATGGTATAGACATTATTGTTTCCGAAAAACATGTTGGATATATTACTCCTAAAATGTTCACTGATCTAGGACTTAATCCTTTTAAAACAGAGGTTATTGTTTGTAAATTAGGATACCTTACTGCTCCTCATAGAGAGATAGCTAAAAAAACAATAATGGCTTTAACCAAAGGAAGTACTAATGAAGATATTGAAAATATTAGATATGAAAAAGTTTTAAGACCTATTTATCCTTTGGACAAAAATTTTAGTTATGATTCAAAGAAAAATTTAAAATAATATATATAAGATTTTATTGACTCTTGAATCTCTATTGGTGTAATATTATATATATAAGATCTAATAAGGAGAGTCATATGAGCATTATTAATAATTTAGAAGAAAAATTAGTCCCTATTGCAACTTGGATAAATAAAAATAATTATATTAATGGAATCAGAAAAGCATTTATTATCTTAATGCCACTATTAATGATTGGGTCTATATTTTTAATCATTTCAGTATTTCCATCGACTATATATCAAGATTTTATGTATAATAAGTTTGGTCCAAGTTGGAAAAACACCTTAGATATTCCTATTCGTGCAACGTTTTCTCTAATTGCTGTTTATGTATCATTTTTAGTCGCTCAACAACTCGGTAAGCAATTTAAAATTGATAGTACTACTGTTGGGCTACTCTCGTTAGTTTCATTTTTTATATTAACTCCTCTAGAATATACAGCTACTCTTGGAAAGGTTATTACTTTTACATGGCTTGGAAGTAGAGGAGTTTTTGTTGCTATGGTTATATCTATTGTTGTTGTTAAGATATTTAAATTTTTTGTAGCCCATAATATATTACTTAGAATGCCTGATGGAGTTCCTCCTGAAGTTACAAAATCTTTTGAAGCATTAATACCAGGAACAGTTATTCTTTCTTTAGCATTGTTACTTAGAATTACAATGATGAATACTCATTATGGCACAATTCATGACTTCATCTATAATATATTAGCATTGCCATTAAGATCTTTAGGAACTTCATTTATTGGGTCTTTATTAACAGTTCTATCCATTTCACTTTTATGGTCTGTAGGAATTAATAGTGGATCTATGGTAAACGGATTCATCAGACCATTTTGGTTAGAAAACCAAATTGACAACATTAATGCCTTAAAGGAAGGTTTACCTCTACCCCATATAATTACAGAGCAATTTTTTGATATGATCTGGATGGGAGGAGCAGGAAGCACACTTTCTTTATTATTAGCAATTATTCTATTTGCCAAAAGTAATCATATTAGAAGTGTTGGAGCCATCGGAGCTATCCCTGGGATTTTTAATATCAATGAACCTGTTTTATTTGGATTACCGATTATATTAAATCCTATTATGTTGATACCATTTAATATTGTACCATTAGTAATGCTAACCACTCAGTATATAGCTATGTCTATTGGATTAGTTTCTAGACCTCTAGGCCTTCCATTCCCTTGGCCTACTCCCGCAATTATAAGTGGATTTATAACAGTCGGAGATATTTCTGGATCTTTGATGCAGATTGCCAATCTAATTATTGGAGCGTTAATTTATCTACCATTTTTAAGAATTTTAGATAAGGCTAGCAAATATGAAGAAAAGCAATTAGAAATTTTTGAAAAAAGTAATAGGAATTAGAAAAACAAAAATAAATAGAATCTTATGATGGAAAAAGCCTTGGCAAAGATGGCAATCTATAGTGAGCCTATCCTAGCTTAAAGTACATTAATTTAATTGGAGGGTTAGAATTATGATAATAAGGGAAGCCTGTGTAGGCAATTTTATAGAAGCTAAAAATGCTGAAAAAGCTGGAGCTAAAAGGATTGAACTATGTGAAAATCTATATGAGGGAGGAACTACGCCGTCATATGGGACAGTAAAAAAAATTCTAGAAAAAATAAAAATACCAACATTAGTTATGATTAGACCTAGGGGAGGAGATTTTTGCTATTCTCCTACTGAGATTGAGATCATGATAGAAGATATCAAATTGTTTAAAAAACTAGGAGTAAAGGGTGTAGTTTTAGGTGTTTTAACAACTAAGAATAAGATTGATTATCCTATTTTAAAGAGTCTTTTAAAAGAAACTAGCGGTATGGAGGTTACGTTTCATAAAGCCATAGATGAAGTTATAAATCCTACGAATGAAGTGGAAAGTTTAATTCAATTAGGCATCCATCGAATCCTTACTTCTGGAAGACAGAAGACAGCCCTAGAGGGAGCAGAGATGTTAAATAAGATGATTAAAATTGCCAATAATAAAATTATAATTGTTGTTGCCGGTGGAGTTACTATGGGAAATTTTGAAGAGATAAGATTAAAAATACCATCTACTGAATTTCATGGAAAAAAAATAGTGGGCAGTTTAATCTAACATTTAAGATACCAGGAACAAAGTGAGTCATTGGAATGGAATATATATATTGGGAACTGGTAAAAACCTTTATCCCAGACAACAGAAAATAATTTAGGGGGATAAAATAAGTATGAAATATTTATTTGGAGTAGATCTTGGAGGTACAAACACTAAGATTGGTTTACTTAGTGCAGATGGAAACATATTATTAAATAAATCTATAAAAACAAATTCAGAGATGGGCTATGATGATTGTTTTAATAGAATTGCTGAAGTAATCAAAAAGATGAATATTGAAAAAAAAATTGATGAGAACGATATACTAGGGGTAGGAATAGGAATCCCCGGCCCTGTCCTTCACCAGGAGGTAGTCAGTTTTCTTGCTAACTTTCCTTGGAAAAAAAACCTTAATGTGGCCAAGATCTTAGGAGAGAAAACGGGATATAGAGTAAAAGTAGATAACGATGTAAATGTAATTACTTTAGGTGAAATTTGGCAAGGATCAGCCAAGGGCTACAGCAATGTTATCGGAATGGCTCTTGGAACTGGAATCGGTGGCGGAATAGTTGTAGATGGTAAATTAGTTGGAGGATTCCAAGGTGCAGGTGGAGAGATTGGTCATATGACAATAATCCCTAATGGAAAACTCTGTGGATGTGGAAAAAAAGGATGTTTTGAAGCATATGTTTCTGCTACGGGAATTGAAAGGGAAGCGGAATCAAGACTTACTGTAAATAAAAATAATAAACTTTGGGATATTATCTCGAAAAAAGAAGGGCAAAAAGTTGAAGCCAAAGATGTATTTGATGCGGCAAAATTAGGTGATAGTTTTTCTTTAGATATAGTTGACTATATTACAGAATATATAGCCTATGGACTGTCAATCTTATTACATGTAACTAATCCAGAGGTGGTAGTAATCGGCGGAGGAGTCGCCCTTGCAGGGGATATCCTATTTGATGGAATCACAAAAAAAATAAAAAAATATAGTCTCCTGGCATGTATAGATGATCTACAAATTTTACCAGCAAAATTAGGTGAGAAAGCAGGGATAATCGGAGCAGCAGCTTTGGTAGTTAACAGGTAATATTACAATTGAAAATTAGGCTCTAAAAGAGTTCTAGTACAACAATTAAAGTATCTGACGATTATGATTTCCTAGATAATAAAAAGATGACCTCTATTTAATATAGAAATCATCTTTTTTTTAATATATATAATACTATTTTTTAATAGCCCAACCAATTTTCATTTCCATGCCCATAAAAATACATCAGAATAAATATTATTGATATTGCCATAAGATAGATAAAATCATTTGATTTTAAGGACATCTTTTTATAGTATGTCCTTTTATTAAATCTGTCAAAACCTCTTCCTTCCATGGCAATAGCAACTCTTTCTGCTCTCCTAATGTTTGTTGCAAGAAGAGGTATAGGGAGGCTTATCTTCTCTTTAAAAGTTTTCTTTCTCCCTCCTAGCCTGATATCCCTTGCGTATTTTATCATTTTCATATCATTTTCCATCATTGGAAAGAACCTAAAAGCTACCATAACACCATAGGTCAATCCTGGATTTAACCTTAAATTTTGCATAAGGCTCATCAACATACTATTTGGATCTATATAATGGTCGTATAAATTCATACAAAAAGTGTTTAACCTTAAGCAAAAAAATAGGGTATAATTTAAGAAAACAATATGGGGGATTTTGATTATGAATACACGAAAAACTTACTCTTCTAAGTTTAAATTTAAGATCGTTTTGGAAGCTTTTACAGAAAGAGAAACTTTACAGA
>NZ_JBAHZY010000012.1:0-6221 GCF_037132775.1 Psychrilyobacter sp. | reverse complement strand
ATCATCTACAATTTTCTTTTCGATCTCTGATGTTAGTGGATATAAATTAGTAGTTGCATTACTCCTGGGATATGAAAAATCTATTTTTATGGTGGATGTCTTATTCAGATGACTTATAACCTTGATTTCGTTTATGTTTTCCTTTCCTATGGAGTAGTTTTGTGTATCTCCTAATACTTTTCTGCCTAGGATATGACGGTACTTTTTTCTTATTCCTATGTCTATTAACTCAATATGAGCATCGACTAATACCCATATAGAAGCTCTATCTAGCCCTACCATATCCCTCCTCCTAAAAATTTCGACTTTTGTATCAAAATTATTGACTTTTGTATTGAAATTTTGTACAATGATGATGTAGTGAAATTAAAGAGTCTTCCTTAGACGTTATTCTCTTTCCAGGTATTTCATTGTGTTTAGAGCTCTAGTAAGAGCTCTTTTTTATATACTCATAGAGATATTGCAATAGTGATTTGTTTTAGGAGATCCACCTCATTGCAATATCTTTAAAAATATACATAATTTTTTAGATAAGAAAATATTTGTTTAGTTTAGTTAGTTTATAGTTTATTTAATTAGTTAATATTGCTTTTTTTAGGTATTTGGTTATAGAATCTTAGTAAGTGGATTCAAAACATATGTTCTTGAAACTCTCTCTCCCAAAATTTATGTGAATTAGATTCTAATCTAGTTAAAAAATAGAATCCACCTAGAAAAATCTATCACAATAGATTTTTTGATTTTTTAAGAGACTCATTTTTTTTGAGTCTTTTTTATTTTCTCTACACAATAATTTTCTAGCTCGAACGCTACATATTCTTCTTTGGATGGAATTCTATCTCTTATGAATTTATGCATATTATCCCAATCAAAGTTTATTTTTTTATATAACTGATCTCTCTCCACCTTCCCCATAGACTTCCAGCCTATCTTGGCAAGGTTTTTCCTCTCATCTTCCAGGGCTTTCATTTGAATTTTTCTTGATTCTCTTTGCTTTTTCCACTTCATGATTCCCCCTATTGGGTAATTGAGTTCCCACCTTCTCAATATTTAAATAGTTTTCCATTTGATTAACTATTTCCCTAAAAAAAAGAACCCATTAAAGATAATCTAGTAAAATACATACTAAATTATCGATAATGGGTTCATGACCTCGAATATCATTTATTTTGTTTTAAATTTATTTTTTGAATTACAATTGGAGCATATAATAGTTGATTCTGTCCCATTGGATGAATAATTTGTTTTACCCTTTATCATAAAATAATTATTTTCTATGGTAGCTAATTTTCGATTACAATTTTCACATCTTATTTCTTTTTTATTAACTTTTAATTCAGACATTCTACCTCCTAAATTCAATTTTAAATGCTTATTAACTACATAGCATTTAATATTAATCTAATTTCAGATAGAGTTTTTAAATTTCCTCTATTAATTGCTTTTCTTAATCCCCATGCTGATTTAAATTTCGACAAGGCAACTAACTTAGTAAAAGTAATATTTTTATCGATTAATATCTTTTTTATTTCACTCATAATTTCACCTCATAAATTATATTACACTAAAAAAAGCTAATTAGCAATTATTATTTTTGAAAACTTAAAAATAAAAAAGACTTAGATATCTCCCCAAGTCTTCATTATTTATGTTCTCTTTTCAAAAGCATCTAATATATTTTGGTGTACTTTTATAGGTATTTCTTGTTTATATCTATATTTATCTGCCTCTTCTAATGTTAAAGAAGCACTTAAAAAATCATAGCCTATCTCAAATATTTTATTAAATGCATCTCTAGCTTCACTCTTTGCTTTTTTACTCCCTTGCCCTGTTGTAGCCCACATAAATAGCCAACACACACTAGAAAAAGTTGCTTTTCCATTTTCTACTTCCCAATTATTCATTAAACCTTTTTTACAAGTCTCGTGTGAAACTTTACTGATTTCTTTTCTTGCTTCATCTTCAGTTATTTTTAATTTTTTATACGACATATTATCCTCCTACATTCTCAAAAGAAATTTTAATTAATTCTTCTGCTATTTCTAAATCTTTTCCCTCAGTTATGTAAAATTGAAAATTTCCAGAGCTATAATGCCCTATGTTCGTAACATCTCTACCAACTTCTTTCCATTTTTCTAGCTCATTAACAGTCAATTTTAAATTTATTATTATTCTTTTCTTTTGACATTCAAGACTTGTAAAGTTTTTAGCTATCTTATATGCAACATAATGTTTTTTGGGAACTTCTTCTACCTCTTCACTTAGGTTAATTGTATAGTCTCTTATATTTTGAAATGCTTCTTTTAAATTAATAGATCCTAATTTATCAGCTATTCGTTCATACGTCCATACAGGAGTTTCTTTTTCTTTTTCGTCTATACGAATTACTTTGTCTTTGCATTTATTATTTTCTTTGTTAATGAATATCTCTTCAAGATTAAACATTCCGTTTTCAAAGTTTTTATATTTCCAGAGTTCTATTGATTTATTCATGACTTTTACAGCATGGAGATCATATTTTTTATATCCTGGGGCAATACAGATAACCCTTATATTACTCCAGTCAATATCTATATATCCAAGCTGATTATTAACAGCTATTTGAAAATCTCCCTTGTGGTCCTCTAACCAAGATAGATAATATAGTGATTGATTAAGAAGGCTTGAAGATTCTTCTTTTTTATACTCAATAATAACAGGGTTATTATCTTCAGATATAGCTATAGTATCTATCCTCCCAGAATGGATACTACCAGTATAAAACTCTGAAGCTACAAACTTACAATTGAATATTTCTTCTAAATTATTTTCAACTAGTTGTTGAAGTTCTCTTTCTAATGGAAAATTCTTTTGTTTTACTACATTAAGAACTCCGTTTTCTTTATTAAATAATGGCATAGCTTTCCTCCAAAATCATACAATTTATTATCTGATATTACTATTTGTTCTTAAATTTTCAAATTGTTTTATAACTTCTGTTAATCTTATTTTGTCTAATTCTAAAGAATTCTTCTCAGAATAATATTTAGGACCTTGCCAATAAAGTGCTTTTTTGAAAGCAATATTAGTAAGATTTTCAAGATTGACTATACCATCTAATTTTTTTGCAGTTTCTAACCATATTTCCTCTAATCGCCTATTATTAGTTTGATTTTCACAATTACTTATATAACCATGTGTTTCAAAAATAGCTTTTTCTAAAGACAAAATGGCGTCATCAAATTTAGAAGGTTTATTTAAGTAATCTCTTCCACATTTTATTGCTGGAATTGCCAATATTATAGTTTGTACGATATTGCATATTTCATTTATCTCAATACTCATGAATTTCTCCTTTACACTTTTTAGATACAGTAAATTTGTAATAATTAATCTTCCTTTAAATTATTTTACCAAAGCTTTGATTCTTCAAAGTGCGATTTTTTAGCTTTTTCAAATTTTTCACTTAATGTCCCAAATATTTTCCCTATTTCCACCTCTAAATTTTCTCTTGTTAAACTATCATTAGTTTTTTCAATTTGTCTTTTCGACTTAGCTAAGGATTCAAGAGAGGTAAAATATTCTTCTAAAATTTCATATTTTTAAAATAAAAACCTAATATCTCTTTTTATTTTAAAAAATAGATCCCATTCTTCAGACTCCAATTTAAAGTCTGCTTCCATATGTGCTTTTTGGTTATATTTAATAATTTGTTTTATAACTTCACTTCTCTTATCAAAAAGTTCTATTCTAATTTTTAAATCATCTTGTTCTATTCTTTTACTCTCTAATTCATGTTGTCGTTGATTTACCTTAAACATATAATATATAGATAAAAATGTGACTAGTATTGGTAAAACCTTAAACAATATATCCCACATATCTTTAGATTGCCTATTATAAAATGATATTTCCATAATCCTCCGTTTTACTTGATTATATCTCCTACTATTCTACTTATCTCTTCTTTCTTAAATTGTGCCTTAAATCTAATGTTTAAGTGACCATCAAATAACTTTTCTACACATCTAATTTTCATTTTTTCTTCCGAAGATAATCCAATTTGATCTTTCCCTTTAGATTCTAGAACAAGATTAAGAGCTTCTTTTCCATCTTTATATTTAACTACATAGGCAAAGTCTGGGGAATAACTTCCTCCACCAATAACAGGGATTTTTATACTATTTTTAGGGATTTTAGAGAACACTACTATTTCACTTATATGTTCTATAATATTTCCCCTTTCTATATCAGAATCATAATACAACTCATTAAAAAGATAACTACTATCTACTTGAACTGTTTCATCAAATAATACTCCTACTTCTGAGGTCCCTATATTTTTTAATGGGTTCTCTTTAGAGTCCGTAAGCGCTGTAGGATGTACAGTCGTATTGACACTATCATAAGATATAAACATATTATGTAATGATTTCTCTATTAGATAATCTCTATAATACTTTTGTACCTCTCTAATAGTTTTTCTACTCAAATAATTATTTAAATTAAAATCATTTTTAAATACTCCTGGTTTAATTTCAACTTTACTATTATTTTTTAGATCAATAAACATACTGTGTAACATATTAAACGGTACTTTCATTAATTTTTCTAACTCCAAAAGAAATTCTTGATAAGTTAAATTAGATATACTCACTGCGTTATATCTACTTTCAGCACTATTTATCTCTTGAAATTCAACATTGGCACCATTCTCTCCTTTTTTACTTTTAAATGACTTTAATTCAAAACCACTTTTTTCAAAGCGTCCATCTTCCCAAAATTTAATAATCATTTTATTTAATAATTCTTGTTGAGCTTCGTTATTTTTAAAATCATAGGTAATCAATACTTTTTTATTTAATTCTTCCCATAATCTTTTAAACTCATTATATTTTTCCTGTCTAAGAGTTACTTTACCTTTTTTATCCTTACTACTTCTTATTTTCCCAGCTTTTAATTTATTTTCAAAGACTAGTGGATATAGTTTTTGAATTTCTTCAAATCCATTATTTATAAATTTTTGTTTTCTGTCTATAATTTTGAATTCTTTTAATCTATCAAAAATATGATCTTCACTTTCGTTATAAGTTTTCGCTATTTCTATTAATAATTCATCACTTAATTCTTTTAATGTTTCCCCTACAATAGATCCACTATTAATATCGTTTTGCAATTTACTTACAAAATATTTTTCTTCAAAATCTACAAAGTAGTGTAAAAAATGTTCTCTATCAGTTACTCTATTCATAAATTCATTTACAGGTATTCTTAATCCTCTTCCTACCTCTTGTAGTTTATTGGTTTCACTACCACTACCTCTCAATTTACAAATAACAAAGACATTTGGATTGTCCCATCCTTCTCTTAATGTCCATTTAGAGAAAATAAACCTTCTGGGATTATCAAGATCTAATAGCTTTTCTTTATCATGTAGTATCTCATTAACTTCTTTTTCTATCTTATCATCTTTTCCAGTATTATCTTTTGAAAAGTAACCACCATGACATTTTTCAATATCTTCTAAACTATTTTCTAGATATTTTTTATAACCTTGATCTTGAGTATTTTTAATACGTCTTCCCATCGCCCTTTTTAATTCTTCTTCAAAATATATTCTTATATGTTCTTGAGTTTTATCATCATTTCTATACGATTCAATGGAATCTATAAAGAATAGTGACATTGTTTTTATCCTTGGGTAAGTGGTCATATTTTTTTCTTCTATCTCAAAATGTTTTTCTATCGATTCTTTGATCATTTTCTCTTGTAAAATTTCACTATATGAATATGGATTAATTTTATCTTTTTTATTTAATTCCATTCCATTTGAAAGTAATACTCTAGTTTTATTCATTTCAGCGATTTAAAGCCCAGTCATTTCAGGGTGAATCAGTGAAAAATCATCTTTTTTATTTAATACATGAAGAGTTGATTTCCCTAATTCATTTTTATAGCTAAACGTTGCTTCTTTTGTATCACATTCTTTCAATATTATTACTTCATTTTTACCATCTTTATTCTCTTCTATATTAACTTCTATACCCTTTACAAGGTCGTTATTAAAAGCTTTTACTGCATTTAATGAATACATTAAATCATAATATCTATAATGGTCGTATAAATTCATACAAAGAGTGTTTAACCTTAAGCAAAAAAATAGGGTATAATTTAAGAAAACAATATGGGGGATTTTGATTATGAATACACGAAAAACTTACTCTTCTAAGTTTAAATTTAAG
>NZ_JBAHZY010000136.1:0-7208 GCF_037132775.1 Psychrilyobacter sp. | reverse complement strand
ATATCAAAGTCAATTTCACCAAGAGAAGTTTTAACTCTTTTAGAATTATACCCATTTCGAGTATTAGTTTTATTAGAAGAACGTTGATGTTTAGAGAATCCAAGAGTTTCATCCATCTCACTATCAAGAAGGATGGAAACTACATCTTTAAGTAGATCTTTCATGATAGATTGTAAATCTAAAACATTTTCAATATTATATTTATCCATAATTTCAGCAATTAATGGATCTACCTCTCTTCTTCTTTTCTTAACCATAAAAACCTCCTCAGTTTAATAGATTATATTCTATCAACTAAGAAGGTTAAAATTAATTTACACTAAATTTGGGATACGCCCTTTATTTGTTTTTCTATATTTCTTCTAACCCTCTACGGGTTTTATTTCCTCTGTGTGTTGTATTTCTTTCACAGTTTCATTGTATTTTTTTATAACGATCTCTGTTAAATTTCTTCTTAAATCTGGTGTAATAGGATGAGCTATATCTTTGAATTCGCCATTGGGCATCTTTCTAGATGGCATAGCCACAAACATACCTTTTTGACCATCAATAACCTTTAATCCATGAATAACAAAACTACCATCCAATGTAATGTCTGCATAAGCCTTTAACTTTAATTCATTTTCATTTTTTACTGTTCTCAGTCTTACATCTGTAATATTCATTTTTAGTACTCTCCTTTTTTAGTTTATTCAAAGAAAACTACATATTTCAACTTTGCAGCCCTCTATTGTTGTTTTTATTTTATTATAAATTCGATCTATATTATCTTTTTTTACAAAAGTATAATAACAACTACCACTACCAGACATATGAAACTTTATATCTTGATCTTTTCCTAACTTTTCTAAAATTTTTCTGAATTCGATTATATTTTTATCTTCTAATAACAATCCTTGTTCCAAATGATTTTCCAGAGAATTCTCTAGATCATCTAAGTCACCAGATTTCATTCCCTCTATAATCTTATCTATATCAGCATCTGTTTTATTTTTTAATTTAGCATAATTTTTATATGCTACTACAGTGCTTACACCAAAATTTGGTTTTATCAAAATTATTTTGTCTTTTATATTATTTTCTATTACTTCTAAATTTTCTCCTATTCCCTCTACCCTGCTTGGTTTATTTAAAAGAAAAAACGGGATATCTGCACCAATTTCCTTGGTTATCTCCACTGCTCTTTGAAAGTTTATGGGCTTACCATAATATTCATTCAACGCATTAAAGAAAAATGCACCGTTAGAACTTCCTCCACCAAGGCCAGCTTGAGACGGAATATTCTTTTTTAAATATACTTCTATCATCTGTTTTTCTAATTTTGTTTCCCTATAGAATTCCTTATAAATTTTAGATATTATATTATCTTTTCCTACAGGAATTTCTTTCATATTCGTATCTATCTTCAAATTTCCTTTTATCTCTTTAAAATTTACGGATAATTCATCCGAAAGGGATATAGGAACCATGACCATGTTTAAAAGATGATATCCATTTTTTGCTTTTCCAACTATATTCAATCCTAAGTTTATCTTAGCATTTGATTTTAACTCAATAATCACTGGTACTCCCTTATATATACTTTCAATAATAAACTGTTTTTCACTGATATTTCTATTAATTTGTAGCTATATTTTTATCTCTACCCTATAGATTAACCCTCACTTTAACCACATTTTAGATTTTCTCAACTGAGAATAAACTGAATACTCGTGGTCGAGAGGATAGAAAGACTTATTCTACTATCTCTACCGTTTTCACCTCTAATATTTTGAATAATCCTTCTGCTTCATCTTTTTTAGTACTCCCACTAGGTACTTCTAAAATTTCTACTTTCATGTATTTACTAAAATATTCCAATTCAATTATATCACCCACACTTACTGTTGCTCCTGCTTTTACTATTTTACCATTTAATTTTACCTTCTTGTTATCTAATACCGTCTTTGCTACAGGCCTTCTCTTTATTATTCTAGAGACTTTAAAAAATTTATCTAAACGCATAGTTCCTCCCAATTTCTATATCTTTAAAAAAAAAGATACTATTCCATAATATTTTATACTCTATTTTTTGTTCCTCTCCAAATTAAATATTTTTTAAGGCTATTTCTTTTTCGCTTTATCCCATAATTTGTCCACCTCTTCTAGCGTACTCTTTCCTAGATCACAGTTATTTTCCACGTATCTAAATCTATCTTCAAATTTATTGTTAGTCTTCATCACTGCATCTACTATATCTATATCTAACTTTCGAGCAATATTTACCAAAGTAAAAACAACATCTCCTATCTCTTTCTTTAAATTTTCCCTATCATTTTTTTCATATGCCGCCTTCATCTCTCCTAATTCTTCCTCTAATTTATTTAGTGCTCCTACCTCATCTTCTCAATCAAATCCGACTTTAGCAACTTTAACTTGAAGTTTATATGTCTTGGCTAAAGGTGGATAAATTTTAGGAATCCCGTCTAGGACAAATTTTCTCCCCCTATGTTCCTTCTCCTTTTTCTTTATCTCGTCCCAATTTCTAATTACATCCTTTGTACCTTCTACCTTTATACCTGCAAAAATATGAGGATGTCTTCTAATCAATTTTTCACTGACTTTTTTAGCTACATCATCAATTGTAAACTCCCCTTCTTCTTCTTTAATTAAAGATTGAAAGATAATATTTAACAGAAGTTCTCCTAATTCTCCTTTTAACTCCTCTCCACCTATATCCATAGCTTCTAGATTTTCGTAGGTTTCCTCCAATAAATAAGGTTTCAAACTCTCAATAGTTTGCTCCCTATCCCATGGGCATCCATTAGGAGCCCTTAATTTTTTCATTATATCTACTAACTTATAAAATTCATTCATCTCTTTCCTCCACCAGTTAAAATGTACATATAATATGTATATACTCAATAATAAAGTCTCAATCCAATATATTTACTTCTAGTTTTAATAGTATTTTATTTATCTAAAAAATGCAATAAAATAGGTGGCTTAGCCACCTATTTTATTCTCTATATAACTTTTACTTTTTTATATACTCTTTCTTTAATTTCTCTACCCAAGTTCTATATTCCTCGGCTCTTTTCTTATTTAATAACTCCTTTTCTAAAGATGGTTTTACATCTTCAAAATTTAGATATCCAGCCTCTTTTTTATCTTCAATATATATTATATGATAACCAAATTGTGTTTTAACAACAGTTCCATATATTTTTTCAGGTACTCCTGTAAATGCCGCATCAGCAAATTCTTTTACCATGGAAGTTTTATCAAACCATCCAAGCTCTCCTCCATTTTCAGATGTAGGTCCCTCTGAATATTTTTTTGCCATCTCATTAAAGTTTGCTGGTGTAACCTCTGTTAATATTTTTTCAGCTCTTTTTTTAGCATCTTTTTTTTGAGCCTCAGTCATATCATCACTTACATTTATCAATATATGAGCTGCTTTTATCTGCTCCGGTGTCTTAAAAATTTCCTTATTTTTTTCATATTCAGCCTTTAATTCTAAATCTGTTAACTTTACACCCTCTACTATTTTCTTGTTAACCACATGATTTATCAACAGGTCCTCTTTAACCCCTTCTAAATCTTTTTTATAAGATTCTGTTTCTTCAATCCCTATTTTTACAGCTTCCTGTTTTAACATCTTTCTTACACTTATCTCCTCTATCAGAGCTGCTCTACCCTTCTCAGATTTAGAGTACTCCTTATATTGAGCCGGCAGGGTATCTATTTTTTCCTGTAATTCTGCTTCAGTTAAATTCTCATTCCCAATAACCATAATTACATTTGATTTATCCTTAGTTTCTACCCCTCCCTCTTTTTTATTACAAGCCGTCAATGCCAATGAGGCTATGATCAACACTATTACCATCTTTTTCATTTTTATCCCCCTTTTATTTATAATTTTCAAAGAACTCTTTTATATTTCCCACCTCAATTGCTCCCTCTTTTTGAAGGTATTTTATCTTTTTAGATAGGATTAATTCTTGGATTTTTTCAATATTTATTTTATTTTCTATAAATTTTATTCTATACGATCCATCCTCTGATTTTATACTTTGGATATGATTTTTCTGAGCTATAATCTTTATAGTTAGATATTCAAATAAATCTTCTACAACTCTTGGTAATCGTCCAAACCTATCCTTTATCTCATTTCTTATCTCCTCTAATTCAGAGATCTTATCTATGATAACCAATCTCCTGTATACCACTATTTTTTCTACTTCCTCTATATATTCACTAGGTATGTATCCATGAATTTCTATATCTAAATTAATGTCCTCTACTATAACTTCTTTTCCTTTTATCTTATTTATCTCTTCATATAACATCTTAAGATACATATCGTAACCGAATATTTTTAATGCTCCGTGTTGTTTTTCTCCTAATATTTCCCCTGCTCCCCTTATTTTCATATCTTCCAAAGATAGTTGAAATCCTGCTCCTAGACCTTTTATCTCTTTTATTGATTCTCTTTTTTGTTTTCCTTTTTCAGTTCCACCCTTTAAAGAATCTACTAGTAGATAACAGTAAGCTCTTTTACTGCTTCTGCCTACCCTCCCACGAAGTTGATATACCTGGGATAATCCCAACTTATCAAAATTTTCTATGAGAATTGTGTTGGCATTTTCTATATCTATACCATTCTCTATGATGGTAGTTGTGAGAAGTACATCTATCTCCCCATTTTCAAAGGAGTTTATCTTATGTTTTATCTCATTTGACGGCATCTGACCATGGATAAAGTCTATGATAACATATTCAGGAATTATCTCTTTTAATTCCCTTAGTTTTACCTTCATTCCCTTAACCGAATTATACAGGTAAAAAACCTGCCCCTCTCTAGCCACTTCTTTCATTATGGCATTTTTTATATCACCTTTATTTTTTTCTATAATATAGGTTTCTATGGGTATTCTGTTGGTTGGAGGAGTCTGAATGATAGATATATCCCTTATTCCCAAAAGAGCTAAATTTAATGTTCTAGGAATTGGAGTTGCAGTTAATGTCAGCATATCCACGTTAATCCTCATTGTCTTTAAATGTTCCTTTGCTTTTACTCCAAACTTTTGTTCCTCATCTATTATAACTAGACCTAGATCCTTAAACTTTATATCTTTAGATAATAATCTATGGGTTCCTATAATAAGATCTATCACTCCACCCTTTATTTTTTTTACTACATCGGCCTGTTCTTTGGGGGTTTTCAATCTCGATAGCAATTCCAATTCCAACGGGAAGTTTTGAAATCTCTCTTTAAATCTTTTAAAATGCTGGGTAGCCAAAACTGTGGTAGGAGCCAGCATAACAACTTGCTTTCCATCCATAACTGCTTTAAACGCCGCTCTCATCGCTACCTCGGTTTTTCCATATCCAACATCACCACAGACTATTCTATCCATGACAGATGGTGATTCCATATCCTCTTTTACATCTAATATAGCCTTTAGTTGATCTTTTGTCTCGTTATATGGAAATCCTTCTTCAAACTCCTCCTGCCAAATTGTATCTTTAGTAAATGAATAACCTACATTCATAGCCCTTTTAGCTTGTATTTCCAGAAGCTCTATGGCAAATTTTTCTATCTCTTTTTTTATTTTTTCCTGCCTTTTTCTAAATCCTCTTCTACCTAGTCTAAATATATCAGGAATCATCCCTGGTTCAGATATATAGCGCTCTATTTTATTTAGACTAGCTATAGGAACAAAAAGTTTATCTTCATCTGCATATTTTATCTTTAGATAGTCTGCACCATTTATATCTTCTACTCCCAGATAAACTCCTACACCGTAAGTTTCGTGGATTATATAGTCATTGGGAAGTATTTGATCTATCTTTTTAAATTTTATTCCATCAGCTCTTTTTTCGCTTCTTCTTATCCTTATCCCTTTTAATTCCCTATCTGTTAGGATAAGATCATCTTTATATTTGAATCCCTCATAGTGGGGATTTCTCTCTATTTTTATAGATGTATCATCAAATATTTCAGTATACCTTCTTTTTTCCTCGGTCAAAATTATTATATTTTTCTTTAGAGATAATTTTTTTATATATTCGTAATTTTTATAATTTTCTATCTCCTCATCTTTAAATCTTTCTAACTCTATCTTTTCTGATACTTTCTTGATCTTGGAGTATTCTAGACGAATTTCTTCCTCTTCCTCTCTTTTATTTAAAATATATTCCTCTACCTTATAATCTAATATTTCTTCATTCTCTAAATAGATCTTTCTTTTTCCATTATTTAACCTATCTAACAAGTTTAAAAAAGTATAATTTTCATCTTTATTTTTGTTTATATACATTTGAATTTTATTTAGTTTCTCCATCGATTTCTGGGTTTCAGCATCAAATACACGAATTTCTTCTAAGAAATCATCAAAAAATTCTAAACGAACAGGATGTTTTCCATCAAAAGAAAAAATGTCTAAGATATATCCCCTAAGACTGTATTCTCCTCTTTTTTCAACCAAATAATTTTTTTGAAATCCACTTTTTTCCAACTTCTCTATTATTTTCTTTAATCTGTATTCCTTTCCCACACAAAATTCTAATAGTTCAGAATTTATAAAATATTTTTTAAAGATACTTTCGATAGATATTAATATTTTTGAGTTATTTAGTTTTAATTTTTCTAACAACTCAAAGGTTATACAATCAAACTCCTCCTCTGTATAGTTATAATTCTCTATCTTTAAAACATCTATATCTTCCTTTAATGTGAAATAGTAATCGATTATATTTTTATTAGAAGAGGATATGTATATCACTTGATTATTTTCGGATTCTAAAAAATAAGGGACTCCTCCCCTATATAATTTTCTATTATTGATTGTTGATTTCAACTTCATAAATACCCCTTTATTTTTGTTAGTATACATTTTAAATTCACCTTTTTCAATGGTCTACTCTTAGTATATAGTTAATGTATTTTTTTTATAAAATTAAGTCACTATCTTTTCCTCTTTTTGCCTTATTTCTTCTATAAAGATTTTATCATAGTCTTAAATGAAAAACATAATAAACTTTTTTTCATTTAATTCTAAGTAAAAAAATATTTCTATTATATGGCGGTGAGTCTTGTCAAGCACACCACCACATATTTTCAAGGAAAACTTCATTTGCAGTAAAATAATTTAATACTTTTCGCGGTCTATTTCTAATTCTTTCTACAGTTCTTTCTAACTCATCATCTGGTATTTCTGAAA
>NZ_JBAHZY010000080.1:0-10038 GCF_037132775.1 Psychrilyobacter sp. | reverse complement strand
TTCATATATGCTAAAATGTTTATATCCTTTTTTCATAAATTAACACCTTTAATGTTTGTTGTCGTAACTACATTATATCGGTTTTTATGAAAAAAGGTCTTTTTTTATTTCAAGTGGTCGACTTGAAATGATTATACACCTTGGGTAAAAAAGCTATTTAAAAATATAATCTGTCCCTGCAATAAATTCCCTAGAAGCACCCCACTGACAGGAATAATATATCTGGATTCAAAAAAATTAATACAGGGTATAGATTATAATCTACGATAAAAATATAGATCCAAATAGGGGAAAGGTGAATTTTTTACAGTTTAATTTAACTATATCTACTGTAGAGATAGATGCAACCAGCACCATGATAAAGATATAAGTAAAGTTTACAGTCCAGTTATTAAATTTGAAGATATATTCTAGATAGACGCCGACTAAAAATAACTGAATAATCATCCGTCCAATTGAGGTGATAGTCCCCTTTATAAGGTTCACTCTAAAAAATTTCAATCCTAAAATCAATAAAAAAGCGGTATTAGAAGTAATGAAATATTGAAAAAAGATATATCCATAAGATCACCATCCCATTACTTCAAACTCGTCATAATCCAGCCATTGGTTATCGTGGGAGGAAACTATAACGGTTTTATTTAAGTTTTTTATGATCTCGATAACTTTTATTTTTAAATTATGGTCCAGCCCGGAGGTGACCTCATCTAGGAGGAGGATTTCCCTATCTAAAAGTAAAACTAATATAAGTGCAATTCTTTGCTTTTCTCCTCCAGATAAAAGTGAAGGAGATTTTTTTAATATGCCTTTATCTAGATCAAATTTTCCTAAGAGTTCATAGAGGGAAGCATTAGATAACTTAATACCTTTGTTTTTCTGAAATGAAAATATAAGCTCTATATATTTTTCTACACTTTCTTCAGTAAAGGAGATATTTTGACCGATGTAGGCAATTTTTTGACGGAAGGCATCTATATTATTCTGTCCTAAAACTTCTCCGTCTATGATGACTTTTCCGCTATCCATGGGAATGTAGCCCATTATTACCTTTAGGAGGGTACTTTTTCCCGATCCAGAAGGCATCTTGAGGAGAATTTTTTTATTTTTTTAATGTGTAAATTTAAGTTTAGAAAGATTGGCTGCTGTTTTAACTTTAAATTTACTTCCTCTAGTTTTATCATAAGAACCTCCCTACATATTTTCTTATCTTCCCTTCTACTTTTTTTTCTTTAATCTTTATAAAGACTTTTATACTTATAATAGTTGGTAATAACTCTTTTTATAAATTCTTGTGAGTCTGGATATGGTATCTGTTCTACATCAATATCTCCGTTTTTATCTAATTTCCAGTTGGAGATCAGTTCCTTTCCATCGTGAAAACTGGCGATAGTTAGGCTAATATTATCATCGAAATTAGATAGAAGATATTCTAGATGTCTAACTCCAATACTAATATTTACTTCAGGGTCTAGAAGATTTTTAGTAGTTATATTGGGGTCATATAGTCTAGCCGTTTTAAGATCTAACTGCATAAGTCCAAAAAAAGTACTTTTAAAGATAAGGTTTGAATCAAATTTACTTCCTTCTTTGATAAGACTGAAGATAAGAGTCTCTTCCACATCGTATCTTTTACTATATTCTTTTACTAGATCATCATAATATCTAGGATATAGATAGGGATAAAGGTTTGAATATTTAGAAAACTCTTCCTCAGCAGAGATGGAAGATTTCATAGCAAAATCATATAATTTTATTTTTTCCAAATAAGATGTTTTGATAAAGGTCTCAAAAACCTTATCTTCAGGGAAATTGAGGATATCGGACTCAATGATAAGTAACTGTGGCTCACCGAGTTCAGCTAGTTGATTTAGGACAGCCAAGGAATCTTTGTAGACACGCCTCTTATAATTTATAGGGTATTCTTCCAGAACTCTAGTAGTTTTAGTGATGTTGAAAGCCACTTGGTAGTAGTAGGAGTTCAGGTTGTGTTTAATTATCCAGGTTAAATAATTTGGATTTTTACTTTCGCTGTAGAGCATATTTCTATAATATGCAGCCAAGTTGGAATTTGGGTAAGCTTGTATATATTTAATTGCGGATTCCTTAAATAGATCTATTTGAGATGATTTAAAATAAGATCTAGTTAGGAGTTCGTGAGCCTTGTCATTATTTAGTTTTTTACTCCATAGAATAGCTTTTTCATAATTTTCCAAAATAAAGTAAGTTCTTCCGATGGAATAGATGGATCTTTCCAAATACGGAGATCTATCTACTAATTTATATTTTTCAATGGCCTCCAAAGGTTTACTTGATTTTTTTAAGGCATTTCCCCAAAAATAATAGTAATCAGAATCTGTATTCCCCGAACTGAATTGATTTTCTATGAGTTCGATCATCAGATCATATTGGTTTGTTTCCTCTAAGATATTAAGGGTGTCGATAACAATCTCCTTATTATTAGGGGATGAATTAATTGATTCTTTATAGGCTTTATAAAACTCTAAAAAGAGCCCTTTTGAATAGAGATAGTGTCCTATCATCTTTAGATCGTCGTCTTTTAATTTGTTTATATTTTTATAATTATTTTTGTATTTAATCTCCAATATATAGCTGTAGTAAGGATCTTTAGAGGCAAGGATGTTGAGAGTTTTTTTTTCAAGGGGCTCTAAATCAGGGGAATAATAATCTTTTATGAGGGTCAAATACTGGTATTGTGCATTGGTAGAGTATCCCAAACGAGAGTAGATCTCACCCAAATAAAAACCTCGTTTAAATTCAAAATAATTAGATTTTTTAAATCCTGGAAATTTTAAATATTTAGGAGTATAGATAGATGAATCCAAATATTTGAGAGCATTTTTTAATTCCCCGATCTCATAGTAGTTCATGGCGATATAGTAATCGGGATAATGAGAATCAACTAGTTTAGAGTCACTATAGATCTCTATAAAATTTTCAAATTCTATTTTTGCCTGATCAAAGTTTCCATTGAGATAATGATTCTTTGCCTGTATAAAAGCCTTATACCCTCCTATATCATCTGATGGAAATATAGTAGTAAAAATAAGTATATATAGCAAGATAATTTTTTTCATGAGAATCTCCTTTTTAATCAGTATTTGAATTTTCGCATTATTAAAACTCTTAATCTAGTCTTTACAAGATTTTGATCACCGAAAAATATCAGTAAAAATGTAATATTAATTAGAGTATACCATAAAAGTAGTAGATTCAGATTAGGCAATAAAAAGTGGTTTATTTTTTTAATTTTAAGTCTCAAAAATAAGGTATAATAAATTAAATCATTAAAATAAAAAAGAAATAGTCAGAATTTTATAATTTTGCTATAATATTAAAGCTATTTTTTAAAAGGGGTAATATTATTATGAGTAGGATAAGAATACTAAATGAAAGTGTATCTAATATAATCGCAGCAGGGGAAGTAGTCGAGAATCCAGCTAGCATGATAAAGGAGTTGATAGAAAACTCATTGGATGCAGGAGGAGAATCTATTAGAATAGAGGTGAAAAATAATGGTCGAGATGTAAGGCTAGTTGATACAGGGATGGGAATGGGAAAGGAAGACCTATTTTTATGTGTGGAGAGACATGCTACTAGTAAGATTAAAGATAAAGAGGATATCTTTAATCTTACTAGCTATGGATTTAGAGGTGAAGCACTGGCCTCCATCGGATCTATATCTAAGATGATTATTTCCAGTAGAACCAATGATTCTAAGGCTGGGCATAAGATAAATTTAAATGCCGGTAAGATTACTAAATATGAAGAGATATCTAGAGCAGCTGGAACAGAGATAGTTATTAAAGATCTGTTTTTTAATATTCCAGCAAGACTTAAATTTTTGAGGAAAAAATCTACGGAATATGCACGGATAAGGGAGATTGTTTTAAAGGAAGCTCTCTACAATACCGAGGTTTCATTTTCTTTACTTTTAGACGGAGGGGAAGTTGTGAAAACTAGTGGTCGTGGTATAGAAAATACGATTTTAGAATTATTTGGTAGAAACACACTAAAAAATTTAACAAAATTTTCCTTGGGGTACTGGGGAAATATGAACCTCCTAAAATCTAATAGAGACTCTATATATACATATGTAAATGGCAGATATGTCAAATCCAAAACCATTGAAAAAGCTGTTTTAGATGCTTATTATACTAAATTAGTCAAAGGAAGATACCCTTTTACTATAGTATTTTTTGATATCTCACCCGACTTGGTAGATGTCAATGTTCACCCCTCTAAAAAAATCGTTAAATTTGTGGATGAAGATGGCGTATACAAGGAAATATTGGATCAGTTGACCGATGCTATCTATAGAGATGACAGGAAAAACTCCATCTCTTTAAAAATTGAAGAAGATGGGGAAGAAAATCTAAAAAAAAATAACCTGTTAGATTTTGAAAAATTGGAAATTTTAATAACTCCCGGGGTAAATAAAGTGATGAAAACAGAACAGCCAGTCCTGATAAAAGAGGAAAAATTAGAAAATAAGGTAAGAGAAAGGATTGCTAAGGCTAATAGGTATAGCCGAGAATATGAGACAACTCTTCCTTTAGATATTTCTCCTTTGGAAATAAAGGAAAGTAAAATTGACGATGAAGGTGAAAAAATTGAGAGTAGAGAAAATGAAATTCCTCTAGAAAAGGGAAAGGAATCCATTGAAATCGAAAAGACCCTTATGGCAGAAAAGCGAAATGACGGTGGCTATAAAAATCTAAAGGAAGAAAATAAGGTCAAGAGTGATTATAGAGTTTTAGCCCAACTTCATAGTATGTATATCCTGGTTGAAACAGGGGAAGAATTAGAGATCTATGATCAACACATTGTCCACGAGAGGATTCTATATGAAAAATTGAAGGATAAACACTACAACAAAAAAATATCTGTTCAAAACTTGTTAGTCCCTATAAAATTGGAGTTGAATGGATATGAAACTGAGATTGTAAGAGGTAATTTGGATTTGTTCAGTGAATTTGGATTTGAGGTAGAGGAATTTTGTGACAATGAAATTTTAATTAGAGGAGTTCCTATATTCAACTTTAGAGTCAGTGTAGAAGATACATTTAGAAACCTGTTAGAAAATTTAGGTGGTGGTGACCCGAGGGAAAAAGTGATCATCTCTATGTCTTGTAGGAATGCTATAAAGGCAGGTGAAAAATTGACTCTGGAGGAGATGGAAACTATGATATCGGATCTACACAAGATCGGAAAATATACCTGTCCCCATGGAAGACCAATAATACTCAAGATGACTTTTGATGATATGAATAAAAAATTTAATCGAAAATAATATTTTGGGAAAAAAAGATCTGTCTAACGTCTCAAAAATAGTGAAAAGAAAAAAAATTAATATAGGGAAATTCACACTTTTTGTGTAGAATTAATTAGGGATAAAGGTCTTGAGTAAGGAGCTAAAGATGGTAAATGTAAATATTATTTGCGTAGGAAAGGTAAAAGAAAAATATATTAATATGGGAATAGATGAGTTTAGGAAAAGGTTGTCTGCCTATACAAAATTAAAAGTTATTGAATTAAAGGAAGATGGAAACGATAATAATAGAGACCAATCTATGGAGAGGGAAGCCAAACAAATAATAGAGACCATCTCTAAAAATAGAGGGTATTCTATCTTGATGGATATAGGTGGGAAAAAGTTTTCATCGGAAGAAATGTCTAAAAAAATAGAGCAAATAACAGTTAACGGGAATAGTATGATCAACTTTATTATTGGTGGATCCTATGGGGTAACTAAGGAAGTTAGGAGTGCTGTAGATTTAAGGATGAGTTTTTCAGACTTAACATTCCCTCATCAATTGATGAGACTTATATTGTTTGAGCAGGTTTATCGTTGGTTTAGTATATTAGGAAATAGTAAATATCATAAGTGAGGTGGGAAAAATGTATGCTGTTGGAGAAAATTTTGAGTATATGATAGAAGATATAGAACATGATATATCTGTAATAGGGGATATAATGATGTTTGGAGATGAATATTTAATAGGAGAAAACCTAGATGGAAAGAGGTTTGTTTTTATATATATAGAAAATGAAGAGATAGTACAGTTAGTAGAGGAAGAGGATGAAGCGTCAGATATGCTAGATAACTGGGAAGAGGAGTATTATGCCGGAGGAACAAATATTGGCGACTGGGATGATGACTCATACTATGAAAGGGAAGATAGAATAACTACTGGTTCCGGTGATACAGAAGAATATATAGAGGATGAAGATTGCTCTGAAAGTGAAGAAGATGTGGATTCATTTATATCTGGTTTGATGGGAGGATAATAGATGAAACTAAGGATAAGAACAACAGATAGTTTTGGAGAAAAGTATGAGGCTACCTTTGATGCCATAAGAGAAGATAATGAAATAGGTGTTAAATACACATATTCCGATGAATATGCAAAGGTGAAAATATTTGTCTTGAAGGATAAAGTGCAGATAGTAAGAGATGGGGATATAAAGAGCAATAAGCTTTTGAAGGTAGATCAAAAGACTTCTTTTTCCTATAGAGCATCGTATATGAATAGAAATTTTGAAATTTTTACAAAATCTCTTATCATCGAAGATAAAAAAATTAATGCTATATATTCTATAATTGAAGGGGATTCAGTGATCAATGAATTGACCCTAAAGATAGATGAACTATAATTTATGGTAAAAATATAAAAAATTTGATATAATAATAGGGTAAGAGATTGCTCTATTTTTATTTTAAATTAACTTTTGGAGGATGAGATGAAAAAAATAATATTATTTGTAACCATCTTATTTGGGGTTAGTATAGGATCTTATGGTGCTGTGAAAAATTCTGAAAAAATAGGTGAAGTTAATAAAAAAATAATTAAACAATTATCTTTATTCTATGGAGGTTATGAAAATATATATTCAAGTGGTATCAATAGACAAAATATTAATTTTATTTTGGGAGAGATTGAGCCCAAAGGAGTTAAAAAGGTTGAATATGATTTTGAGAGTATTCCAAACGGGAAGGTAATAAATCTAGCTTTAGATGAAAAAATTGAATTTAAAAATATATCAGAGATAAAAAAATTGAAAGTAGTAGAAAAAACATATAAAAATTCCCTAGTAGATCTAAAAAAACAAGGAGAAAATCTGAGTATGACTTTTTCTAGTGTAGGGGAGTATAAAATATCTTTTACAGAAAAAAATCAGATGATTAAAGAGATAATTTTTAAGAAAAGCTCAAAGTATCAACCGTTTCTCGAAGACATTGAAAACAATATAGAAAATTCCTATAATGACGGGGATTTTAAGTTTTTAAATAAAAATTTATTACTTTTAGAAACTTTTTTCCCAGATTCAGAGGAGATAGAAAAAGGTCTTTTTTATGCTTTGGAGTTAAATGAAAAAAATAAAAACTATTATAAGGTGAGAAATATCTCGAAAATATTGGTGGGTAAGTATAGATTGGACGATGAAAAAAAGGCAGAAATAATAAAAATCTATCTAAATGCCCTGAAAAAATTAGATGAAACAGAGGAATATTTAGGGTTTTTAGAAAAATTATCCACCTATGATAAAAAATATGAACTAGAATATTTGGATGCTTCTATAGATTATAAAAACTATAGTTTAGAAGCTGTTAAATTAGCTGAAACTCAAATTTTAATTGAACCTACTCCAAAGATCACAGAATATTTAGGAGATTATCATTATCAGTTAAAAGATTACGATGGGGCAATAAGCTACTATAGAATAGATGAAAATTTAGAAAAAATGGCTCTAATATATCTGGAAACAGATGATAAAAAAAACTATGAAACACTAAAATTAGAGGTAACGCCTGAACAACAGGAAAAAATAAAACAAATAGAAATAAAATATTTAGATAGAAAAAAACTTGAAAAATATATTGGAACTGCTGAAAAATATGCCCGTGAGGGAAGACTGCAAGAAGCTGAGCTATACTATAAACGGTCTCTAGAAAAAGATATATCATCTGATTTGAAAAGTAATATCTATTATAAACTGACAGATCTATATTATAATCTAGATGAATTTGAGTTAGCAGAAAAAAACTTGAAATTTATAGATATTAAAGTTTTAGATGAGGAATATTTTGGAGGGTATTATTATTTAGGTGGGATGATCTACTATAATTTAGAAAAATATCATGAGAGTTCCGAGCATTTTAAATCATTGATTAAAATTTTTCCAAACACTACCCTCAGTAACAGGGGTAGAATATATATATTAAAAATAGAAAAACTAAAAAAAAATAAATTAGAGAAAGAGGTAGAGGATGAATCAAACAGCTGAAAACAATGACCACATTGTCCAAGACAAGTGGAACAAGGTAGAAGAGATCAAAGCAATGGGAATTGAACCATTTGGAAGAAAGTACAATAAGATAAATATGGTAGAAGATATTATAAACTCAGAGGTTGAGTTTGATAAAAATCCTGACAATTATAATGAAACATTTCAAACTGCAGGAAGAATCATGGCATTTAGACCAGCAGGGAAAAAAGCAGTATTTGGTCATATTGAAGACCAGACTGGAAGAATTCAATTTTATATCAGAAAAGATGTAATTGGAGATAAAGCATTTGAAGTAATGAGTAAGGTTGGAACTGGAGATTTTATCGGAATCAAAGGTGGGGTATTTAGAACAGGTAAGGGAGAATTCACACTAAGAGCCATTGAATTTGAATTTTTATCTAAAAATATCAAACCATTACCAGATAAATTCCATGGATTAACAGATGTAGAAACTAGATATAGACAAAGATATGTAGACCTTATCATGAACAGAGAGGTAAAGCAAACATTTATAACTAGAACAAAAATAATTAGTTTCATAAGAACATTTTTGACTAAAAAAGATTTCTTAGAAGTAGAAACTCCTATCATGCATCCAATCGTTGGTGGAGCTTCGGCAAAACCATTCGTAACACATCATAACGCTTTAGATATGGAATTATACTTGAGAATAGCTCCAGAATTATATCTAAAAAGATTAATTGTTGGTGGATTTGACAAGGTATTTGAAATAAATAGAAGTTTTAGAAATGAGGGAATATCTACTAGACATAATCCTGAATTTACAATGATGGAACTGTATCAGGCATATGCTGACTTTGAAGACATAATGGATCTTACAGAAGAGATCATTACAAGTACTGCAAAAGAAGTACTTGGAACAACTGATGTTGTATACAATGGTAAGGAAATAAAATTAGAAGGTTTTGCAAGAATACATATGGTGGACATAATAAAAGATGTTACCGGTGTAGATTTCTGGCCTGAGATGAGTGTAGAAGATGCTAAAGAATTAGCAAAAGCAAATGAAATACACTTAGCTTCTCATATGGATACAGTAGGGCATATCATCAATGAATTCTTTGAGCAAAAATGTGAGGAGACAATAGTACAACCTACATTTGTAATGGGTCATCCAGTAGAGATTTCTCCACTAGCGAAGAGAACAAAAAATGATGGTAGATTTACAGATAGATTTGAATTATTTATCGATGCAAGAGAATATGGAAATGCATTCTCAGAGTTAAATGACCCAGCTGACCAAAAATCAAGATTTATGGACCAAGTAGCAGAAGCTACAAAAGGTAATGACGAAGCAAATGCAGTTGTAGATGAAGATTATATCAATGCATTGGAATACGGTCTTCCACCAACAGGAGGATTAGGAATTGGTATCGATAGATTAGTAATGTTATTAACAGGAGCTGAATCTATTAGAGACGTATTATTATTCCCACAGATGAAAAAGAAATAATAATTTTAAGGGTGTAGAGAGATCTATGCCCTTTTTGTTTGTAAAAATAAAACTTTACCTATATAATGGTCGGATAAATTCATACAAAGAGTGTTTAACCTTAAGCAAAAAAATAGGGGACCAAAAGTTTAAATACTTGTTAAGAGAACTTCAAATAAACAAAGTTAATCAAGTGTGGTCAACGGATATAACATATATTAATACTCCATATGGACACGTATATTTATCAGCGATAATTGATGTTCATAGTAGAT